>NZ_LSKH01000144.1:0-28222 GCF_001557395.1 Sphingomonas sp. CCH5-D11
AGATCCTCCTTAAATCACAACCTCAAATCTGTGCCATTGGTGCTGACGGCGGACAGTCTTCTCCGACGCCGGCGGGACCGGGCGGTCTTATCATGCCAGCCTCGATGCGAAGAACCAGCAGCAACGCGCGCATCTGCTCCTGGAGCCGGGCTGGAGGGCCGATCGCGCGATCCAGGGCCTGGGACGTACCCACCGCACGCATCAGGCCTGCTCGCCCCTGTTCCGGCCCGTCACGACCGACTGCAAGGGCGAACTCAGGTTCACCTCGACCATCGCGCGGCGTCTAGACAGCCTCGGCGCTCTGACGCGCGGCCAGCGCCAGACCGGGGGGCAGAATCTGTTCGACCCGGCCGATAATCTCGAAAGCGACTACGCCAAGGCGGCGCTCATCAGCTGGTATCACCTGCTCGTCGCGGGGAAGCTGACCAGCACCAACCTCACCGATTTCCAGCATCGCACCGGCCTGGAACTGCTCGATACCGACGGCGTGTTGAAGGAGGATCTCCCGCCCATCCAGCGCTGGCTCAACCGGTTGCTGGCGCTGCCGATCGGGCTCCAGAACTGCATCTTTGACGAATTCCTGGCGCTGGTCGAGGCACGGGTCGCGGCCGCGCGCGAGGCGGGGACACTCGATGTCGGCGTCGAGACGATGACGGTCGAGACCGCGACCGTGCTCGACGATACGATCCTGCGCACCGACCCGGTCAGCAAGGCGACCTCGCACCTGCTGACGATCGAGGTGACCCGGCGCCGCAACCCCATGTCGCTCGAGCGCGTGCTGCGCATCGCCGATACCGACCAGACCGCCGTGTTCGTGCGCAACGGCAAGTCGGGCAAGGTCGCGCTGCGCACCAACGCGCGCTCCTGGCTGACCGAGGACGGGGTGGCGGTGTCGCGCATCGAACTGATGCGTCCGACCCGGCACGAATATCTCGCACTCGACGATCTCTACGAGACGACCTGGGAGGAATGCAGCCGCGCACGGTTCGAGGCGGAATGGTCGGCCGAGGTCGACGAGATCCGCGGCAAGCTCGACGTCGAGACGATCCGGCTCGCGACCGGCCTTCTGCTGCCGATCTGGTCGGCGCTGCCGAGCGACCATCTCGTGGTCAACCGCGTGGTCGATGCCGAGGGTCGCTCCTGGCTCGGGCGCATGGTGTTCCCGGGCGACGTGCCGGCGCTGTTCTCGAAGATGGGCCTCGACAGCAACGACGTGCTCAGCCCGGCCGAGGTCGCGCGCGCCGCGATGGAGGGCGGGACGGTCACGATCCGGCGACCGTTCGTGTGCGAGGTGAAGCGCGTACGCGTCAACGCCAAGCCGCGCATCGAGATCAGCGGCGCACCGGCCGACCAGCTCGCGTGGCTCAAGTCGATCGGCTGCTTCACAGAGATCATCGCCTACAAGACGCGCGTCTTCATCCCCGTCGAGACGGCCGATGCGGTTCTCGCAAAGCTGATGGCCTGACCGGCACGATAACAGCCAGCTAGCAGCAAGGTAGCCGCTTGTCGGCGAGCCCCAGTCGCCCTCCCGCCCAAGCGGGAAACGAGAGGGGAGAAGGAGCGGGGAGGGTGTCCGGGTCGGGGGAAACACCCGTGCACCGGACACTTTCCCGCTCATGGAGACGATAGATGACCCAGACCGTCAAACTCGCGAAGCTGAAGCGTTCCGAGAAGAACGTGCGCACCACCCCGCCCAAGAATATCGAGGCGATGGCCGCCAGCATCCGCGCTCGCGGCATCATGCAGAACCTGCTGGTGACCGCCGCCCGCCCGAAGGGCATGTTCGAGATAATCGCCGGCGATCGCCGCTATCTCGGTGCGATGATGCTGGCCGAAGCCGGCGAGATCGTTGCCGCCGACTATGACGTGCCGGTCAAGATCATCACCGGCGACGAGGCGGACCTGCGCGAGGTGTCGCTGACCGAGAATTTCCAGCGCGAGCAGATGACCGTCGCCGAGGAATGCGTCGCGTTCCAGCACTTCCTCAAGACCGACGGTGACGTCGACGCGGTCGCCAAACGGTTTGGCCAGACCCGCCGCTTCATCGAGGGACGGCTGCGCCTCGCCGATCTTGCCGAACCGATCTTCGAAGCCCTGGCCGCGGGCAAGATCTCCTACGAGATGGCCAAGGCCTACGGCTCGACGGCCGACAAGGCCAAGCAGGAGCGCGTGTTCGAGCAGTATGGTCACTCGTCCTACGTCAACGCCGACCAGATCCGTCGCGCGATCGCCAACGACACGATGAAGGCGACGGATCCGATCGCGATCCTGGTCGGTGCCGATGCCTATGTCGCCGCGGGCGGCCGCATCGAGCGCGAACTGTTCAGCGAGGACGGTGACCGCTGGACCGACCCGGAACTCGCGCAGACGCTCGCTGCCTCGCTGATGGAGGCCGAGGCCAAGCGGCTCGGCGAGGAACTGGGCGTCGCATGGGTGCGCCCCGTCGCCACGACCAGCCTCTACGGCATCACGTCCGACCTCCACCGCGTGACGCTGCCGGCAGCGCCGCTGACGGACGAGGAACAGACGCGCTGCGACAAGATCGAGGAGCGCGTGCAGGTCATCGAGAGCGATATGGAGGACGAGGGTATCGATGACGACACCTATGCCGCGCTCGATGCGGAATCGGATCGGCTGCGCGAGGAATATCAGGCGATCCACGACAAGGCGCCCGAGCTGACCGACGAGGTCAAGGGCCAGGTCGGCGTCTTCCTGACGCTCGGCCGCGACGGCAAGATGACGCTCGACACGACCTATTACAGCGAAACGCCGATCCGCCTGCCCGGGGACGATCGGCCGCTGCCGTCGTCGCCGTCGTCGCGTCGCACCGCCGACCTGCCGCCCGAGGCGGTCGCTCCTGGCGGCAAGCCGCTCAGCGCGCGGCTCCATGACGAACTGGCGGTCCAGCGCCGCGACATCCTCGCCGCCTCGATCCTCGGTGATCCGGGGCTCGCGCTCGACTATATGCTGTTCTGCCTCGCCGACCCCAGCCACGGCTACGGCCGCTACGGGACGACGGTTCGGGCAGGGCGTCCGCAGGACCCGCAGATGCCCAAGGATCAGCCCGCCACGCAGGCGCAGGTCGCGATCGCCGAAGCCCGCGAGGGTCTCGACACGTCGTGGACGGAAGGGTCGAACCCGGTCGAGCGGTTCGAGGCGTTCCGCGCGCTCAGCGACGACGCCAAGGCGGCCTGGCTCGCGGTCGTGGTGGCGACCTCGCTCGAGGCCAAGCCCGATTACAGCTCGGTCACCACCAACCCGCTCCATGCGCGGCTCGCCTCGATCCTCGAGATCGAACCCGCCAAATGGTGGCGCCCTACCTCGGCGAACTTCTTCGACCGCGTGTCGAAGGGTACGCTGCTGGCGCTGCTCACCAACGTCGGGGGCGCGCCGCTCGCGGCCCGCTACATGGCCTCGAAGAAGGGCGAGATCTCGACCAGCTGCGAGAAGCTGTTCGCCGGCGAAGCGATCACCGAGGCGGAGACCAAGGACGCGGCGCTGGCCTGGGTGCCCGACGCGATGCGGTTCGATCTCGTGTCGGTCGCCGGTGCCGACGAGGCAATCGACGACGAGCCCGGCGATGAGGGCTTCGACGACGACGACTACGGCGACACCGATGATCTCGGTGCCGACGATGCCGGGATCGACAGCGACGAGGCGCTGATCGCGGCCGAATAGCCCCCCGATACCCCCGGCCCGTTCGTCTCCCGGGCACACCTTGGCGGCTGTCCCTCACCGGGGCGGCCGCCTTCTTTTTACCCGCGGACCGTCACGCGTGGCCCGCGCATCGAGGGAGCTTTCCCATGACCTTTCACCGCAAATCGACTGCGCCACGCCGCGATGTCGCGGCCGAGATCACCAACCTCATAATCGCCAAGCTTGAAGCCGGCGTCCTGCCCTGGTCGCGCCCCTGGGGACTGACCGGGGCAGGGGGGCGACCGCTGCGGCATTGCGGCACGCCCTACACCGGCATCAACGCGCTCTATCTCTGGGCGATCGGCGACGCCCAGGGGTTCTCTGGCCGCAACTGGATGACCTACCGACAGGCGACCGAGTTGGGCGGACAGGTACGGCGCGGCGAGCATGGCGCGCACAGCGTCTATTATTCGACCTTCTCGAAAACCGAGGCGGACCGCGTCACCGGCGAGGCGGCGACGAAGAATATCCGGTTCCTGCGCTCGTACACGGTGTTCAACGTCGATCAGATCGACGGTCTCCCGGCGTATTATTATCCGGTGCCCGCACCGCCCGAACCGCGCATCGAGAGCCGGCACCGCGCCGCGATCGATGCCTTCTTCGGAGGCCTGCCGGCGACCGTGCGGCATGGCGGCGATCAGGCATTCTATTCGCCGATCGGCGACTATATCCAGCTACCGCAGCGCGGCGCGTTTCGCTCGGACGATCATTACGCCAGCACGCTCGCGCACGAATATGTCCATTATTCGGGCGCGCCGCAGCGCCTCAACCGCGAGTTCGGCAAGAAGTTCGGCGACAACGCCTATGCGTTCGAGGAGCTGGTCGCCTGCATCGGCCAGTGTCTGGTGTGCGCCGACCTCAATCTGCCCGGCGAGCTGCACGACAATCACGCCAGCTACGTCGACCATTGGCTGAAAATCCTGAAGGGCGATTCGAGCGCGATCATCAAGGCCGCGGCGAAAGCCGAGCAGGCGGTGACCTGGCTCCACAACGCCGCCGTGGGTGGCGCGGCCGAGGTCGACCAACCCGAAGCCCTCGCGGCATGACCCGGAGATCTCACCATGCACATCGAGTTGCGCAAGCTGAAGGTGGTCGACGCTTTGTCCGAGGAAACGACTTGCTACTCGGCCGAGATCTGGATCGATGGGCAGCGCGCCTTCCTCGCGTCGAACCGCGGGCATGGCGCCGCGGACGATTACCATGCCGTCGGCAGCGTCACCGAACAGGCGGTCGATGCCTGGCTCGCCGCCAACCGTCCCGTCTCGCGGCTCGGCGACAGCGTCATGCCGCACTGCCTCGAGTTCGAGGTGGCGGCGCTCATCACCCGGATCGAGGAGGCGAAGCGGCTGCGCCGGCAATGCCGGACGAAGCTGGTGACGATCGAGGGCGACCAGGTGTTCTGCTATCGGCTCAAGGGCAGGACACCCGCCATCGTGTTCGCCGGCGTGCAACGCCTCACCCCGTCGGCGCGCATGGTCAACGGCGATGACGCCGCGCTCGACGAGGCGCTCGCGCTTTATGACGCGACCGACGACGGAGCGACCGTTGCCGCCTGTCATCTGCAGGCCGCGGTCGATGCGGAGCAGGGTCTGCGGCCTATGCAACCGGGCGAGGACATCGATCCTGAAATACCGGAGCAATTACGTAACTGGTTATCGTGAAGGGGAGGGGGAGCGAATTTCTGAGCGCGTGAGGCGCTCGGGAGATCGCTCATGCCCTACGATGTCGCCTTCCGCCACCAGCAGGCGCTCGACCCGAGCGCGCTGGTCACGATTGGAGCAAGCCTTCACGCCATCACCCGCGCGATCGACGACTGCCGCAACGCCGGCATCGCCTTCGAGACCGATCCCGCGGTCATCCTGCTCGCCCGCCATCTCGCAAGCGTCACCGCGCGGCAGTCCGAAGACGCGCTCCTCAAGCGGCGCTGCATGGACCGTATCGCCGAGCTGCGACAGCACCCGGCGCTGCTGACGCTCGCGGTGCGCGGCGTCGCGCACGATGCGGCCGCCAAGGATCGCTTCCACAGCGACGGACGCAAGGCGCTGCGCCGGCTCGCCGAAACGCTGGGGCTCGACCCCGCGCACTACGACCTTCGCTCGAACCGCAGCCACGCCTCCCGGTCCGGCGAGATCACCCTCCACGGCGAGGAGCTGTGGATGCAGCTATCGCTCCACGGCACCATGGCCGACCGCGAGGTCATCTACCGCCGCGTCAGCGGTCGTCACGATCACCTCGGGGAGCGCGACTGCTACGCCTCGATCCGCGACCTGCTCGCGCCCGAGCGGTTCGCCGTGCGGCTGCGCAAGGAATTGCGGCTCACACCGCCGGTCGCCGAGCCGGTCAGCCTGTTCGGCTGATCGATCACCCGTCCACACACGCGAAAGGACCGCCATCATGGGCTGGCTAAGCATGCCGCTGTCGTCGATGTTCCCGCACACAGGCCCCAAAGCCTATCTCGACGCGCAATTCACCTACGACAACCGCGATGCCGACGGGAAGGGCAAGGCGCTGCGCGTCATCGCCTCTTCCTGCCTGCGCAACAAGGTCTGGTACGCGGCCGTGGTGCCGTCGACCGACGGCACCGACGAACCCGCCTTCGCGGCCGTCTGCCTGGTCAGCTGGAATCCGCGGGCCAAGGACGGATTCGTGTTCGCCTACAAGGATATGACCGAACACGCCGGGCCTTGCGAGGCCGAATGCCCCGAGCGCATCCTCTCGCTGCTCGGCGATACCGACGATCCCGGTGCGCTCGACTGGCGCCGACGCTGCCTCGAGCGGCTCGCGACCCCGGTACGCCCGCTCGAACACGGCATGCACATCCGCTTGCCGAGCAAGGTCACCTTCGTTGACGGCTATGAGGGAGACGAGTTCATCGTCCACAAGCGCGGCCGCAAGATCTCGCTCGCGATCCCCGGCAACAGCTACCCGAAATATCGGATCGGTAACCTTCGCAAATGGGCGTGGACACTCGTGCCGCCCAAGCCCGAAACTCGCGTCCACAAGACGGTGTTCGGTTGATCGCCGACATCCCCCACGTCAGGATCATCGCCATGTCCGCCCCGTATCCGCCCGTCACACCCAGCCCGAAGCGGTCGCAGCTCTGCAGCCGCGCCCATGCCCAGCGCGTCGCCATGCGGATGTTCGATGCCGGCGCACGCCAGATCTCGATCGTGCGCACCGGCGATCCGCTGCAACCCTTCCGCGTCCTCCCGGTCATCGTCGACGGGCCGAACGTCGAAGTCGAATTGCGCTACGCATGAGGGGCGCGCTGCTCCTCGGCATCGCCGCGCTCGCCGCCTGCGGGGCAGGGGCACCCCAGGGCCACGACGGTGCGACGATCACCGGCGAGGGGCGGGCGATCGACGGCGACACGGTTTCGGTCGATTTCCGCCTGTCGGGGGCCGACGCCTTCGAGCGCAAGCAGATGTGCTCGAAGGACGGTGCCTGCTATCCATGCGGCAAGTTTGCTCAGGATTCCGCCTCGCGTATCCTCAAGAGCGGTGTCGCCACGATCCGCATGACCGGCGCGAGCAGCTATGGCCGCCCGATCGCCATCGTGACGGTCGACGGCTACGACCTGGGCGAGCAACTCATTTTGCAGGGTCTGGCGGTGCCGGCGACGCAATATCTGCGCGGCGATCCGCAACGCGCCGCGCGCTATGTCGCCGCGGCAGAACAGGCCCGGTCAGCGGGTCGCGGTGCCTATGCGGGGGAATTCATCGATCCGGCGCGCTGGCGGCGCGGGGAACGCCTCGCGTGCGAGGCGCGTTATTGATATCCCCCCCTTGGAAGAGGCGGTCCGGCATGCTCCCTTGCCGAACCGCCTTTTCTTTTGTCGTCAGCCCTTGAGCTTCGGACCGGGGCCACGATCGTCGGAATCGTAATCGGGTCCCGGGTCATGCGACCAGGACGCGCCGATCGCGAACGCCGGGTCGAACCGGCCCAGCGGACCGTCCGGCTCGGCCGCGACATACGGGTTGACCAGCGGCTTCACCGGCAGCTTGTTGCGGTAGATGTGCCCGGCGATGCGACCGCGCGCCTCCAGCAGCTTCTCCAGCCAGACGAGATCGTCGAGCATGGTCACGACGCCCTTGCCGGCGACGCAATAATAGAGGCACCGCTGGAAATCGTCGCACGCGGTGCTGAGGATCGTGGTCAGCTTGACCTTGCCCTCGTTCTCGCCCTCATGAATCCATTCGAGCGATTCCCGCAACTCGCGCGCCGAGAGATACGCATCCTCCGGATTGCTGCCGATGCACGCTCCGGCGAGCATGCGCCGGGTGACGCGAATATCCAGATCGACCGACAATTCGGTGAGCACCGCGTCGAGGTCGAACTCTCCGATAAATTCCGAACGCTTCATGGCCAGCTCCTTTGTTCATTGAACGTAACGTGAACAAAGGCGACAAGGCAAGCATTATGGAGTAGCATCACCACCATGTGGCTCGTCCCGCGCGATACCCGGGGTCTAACCTCCCGCTCGCCCGTCCCCGACGTGGTGCGCGAGGCGCTGGTGCGCTGGTATACCGGCGAAGGCGAGGACAGCGATCACCGCGCGTCGGTCATCATGGTGGTCAAGGCACGCGACCATCACCAGTGGATCGCCTGCGACTGCCTGGGGGAGGGGACGGACCCGCCGCTACTCTCGCCGGCCTATCTCTCCGAAGCCGAAACCTATTACCTGCGACGCCTTACCAGTATCCGCCAGCGTCGCCCCGAGCATGACGTCGACTGCCCCTTCTTCCGCGAGCAGGCACCGCCCCGCATCCGCGAGAAAGCGACCGCCACCCCGCGCACGATCAACGAGCCGGACGGGCTGTTCTCGGCGCACCGGCTCGCCCCCGAGAAACTGGCGCAGCTGCCCGACGACAGCGAACCCGACGATCGCACCCGCGGCGTCGCGATCCCGCGCCTCGCGCGGCTGCTGTGGCAGCTGATGGAAATGGCGCAGGTCAACGTCGTCGAGCCGCTTGAGGTCGGCGAGCCGCGCACCACGTCGATGGCGAGCGAATTCGCGGCGATGCGCGCCGCGGCCGAACGGGTCCAGATCGCACCGGGTATCCCGCTCGCGCGCCATCTCTACACCCACATCGACCCCTACGAACGCGGCATCGTATTCGCGAAACTGCGCGAGGCGGCGAAGAAATGGCCGAGCGAGCACGCGCCGCAGGCCTTCCTCCTCCTGTATGCGATCGACGTCTCCGGCTCGACCATCACGCTTGCCGAAGGGCGCGAGTTGATCGTCAAGAACCGCATCCGCCACATCGGCGTCCACCAGCGCCACATCGGACCGCCGTATCTGGTCCTGGCCGTCGTCGGCGAGCACAACCCGCGCGAGGGCTATGCGTGCCTGCGCGCCTATGCGCAGCCGATCGCGCGCCCCGCCAATTTCGTCGCGATCCACAATCTCGCCGAACGCAAGACGATCGTCGGCCTGCTCGATCTCCAGTACCGGCTTCGCCGGCGCGGCATCGGCGTCGGGTTCAAGCGGCTCCTGTTCGATATCGCGACGTCGATCGGCGAGATGCGTCCAGACCTCCTTCTCGACCTGCGTGATTTCACCACCGGCGAGGTGATCGAGGCGGCGCTCGAGGTCGTCACCGGCGACGACGCCGATGCGCTCGGGCTGAAGCTGCGCCAGGTCGAGAAACTTCGCGAGATCGCCCCCGTCGTGACGATCCATGCCGAGGATCTCGAAGGCGACAGTCTCGAAACCGCCGTGCTTGACCAGCTGCACATCGGATGACGTCGTTGGCAGGAATTTAATCCAGGGCCACCATTCTCGCATCATGGCATCGACCACCCAAGCCAGAAACCAGCGGCGGATCCTGCGCTGGGCGCAGTCGTCGCTGTGCGCCGGATGCGGGATGCCCCTGCCGAGCCCGCGGCGCCTCGCCCGCCATCATCCCGATTACCCGACGTTCGACCATGTCACGCTGCGCAGCGCGGGTGGACGGCGATCGCTGTCGAACGGCCTGCTGAAGCATCTGCGCTGCAATCAGGCGCGCGGCGCGAGGCCGTCCACGGGGTGCGATGCGATCTGGATGACCGTGGTCGCGGCACGGCTAGCCGAGCGCCCGCGCAGCCTCAAGTCGATCTTCAAAGGTGGCGCTCGAAATCCCGGATTCCCGGCGCGCAAGGAAAAGGCCGCCCCGGTTGCCCGAAGCGGCCCGATCGTGTCATCGAAGGTCGGGGGGGTCAGATATCGTCGCCGAGCGCGCCCTTGACCGATCCCTTGACGTCCTGAACGGCGCCCTTGACCTTCTGCGCCTTGCCCTCGGCTTCGAGACTGGCGTTATCGGTCGCCTTGCCGATGCTTTCCTTGACGTTGCCGGCCAGCTTGTTGCCTGCCGCCTTCAGCTTGTCGGTTGCTTCACCCATGATCGATCTCCTGTCGTGAAATATCAGGACTGAGAACACTTTGCGCGTGAGCGCGATCCGTGCGGCCAGTCACGGCTGCACCATGAACGACCCTGCCTGCCGCCATCATCCCGGTCTGCCGAGGGGGAGGAGAGAGAGAGGGAATCTGTCGAATCCATTGAGGGAGACGACAGATGACCCGGTTCCAGCCCAGCCCACGCCCTGAGACGACACCCTGGGACGCACCCGACCGCGCTGACCAGGTCCTGCCCGGCATCTGGCGCGTATCGACACCCAGTCATGGCGGATATGTCCTGTCGGACGAACGCCAGGCCGCGATGCCCGAGGCGCTGCGCCGCGACGATCCTTACTATGAGGAAGACGTCGATTACGCGCTGGTGCTCTACGCCTTCGGCAGCGAGTTTCGCCGCCTGCCCATTCCGGGCATCGCCCTGCAGGTCGAGAACGCGCGCCGTTCGGTGCGCTGCTGGCATCCCGACCGCTGGACCGCGCTGACCGGCGAGGAAGTGTCGATCCACGACAGCCACGTCGTCCGCCGCCGCGCCGCCTATCAGGTGATCATCGGCCAGTACGAGAGCGTCTCGGCGTCGGGTTCCTGGGCGGACTGGGTGCCCGAGGGCAAGGTCGGCTGCGTCTTCCGCCGTGTCGTCAGCGTCGATGCGCTCGGCTTCGCGCGCCACGAGGGCGCGCCGATCCACGGTCTCGTCGACAAGGACCGTTACGAACGCCGCCAGATGCCCGAGACGTTCGAGAGCCTCGACGCGGTCCGCGTCGAAAGCACCGCCCCGATCTCCAAACAGGTCGACGCGAGCGCGCTCGCGCACCTCCTCCCCAGCGCCTGAAAGGACCGCCACGATGAGCGTCTATCTCTATCTGTTCCACGGCCGCGCCACGCCCGACGAGGACGTCGAAGACTGGGGCTGCGAAGGCCCCGCGATCGGACCGCTCGACTATGTCCACACCACCTATGGCAGCGAGGTGAAGATCCGCAGCGCGAAGGCGGTCCTGGAAAAGTTCTTCCCGAATTCGGAAATTCATTTCCACGACGGCTACGGCGAACACGCCATTCAGCTCGCCGGCGACTGCTTGCCCTACGACGGCAAATTCTACGGTGACTGGTCGATCTGCACCGGGGATCGCTTGTGCTCGCCTGCCGCCTCCCGGGTCAAGCCGGTGTGCGACGACTGCGGCAGCGACAACGTCACCAAGGACGCCGTCGCGGCCTGGGATGAGCCCGAACAGGCCTGGGTGCTGCTCAGCACCTACGATTCCACCA
The DNA here is from genome assembly GCF_001557395.1 of Sphingomonas sp. CCH5-D11. Classification (NCBI taxonomy): domain Bacteria; kingdom Pseudomonadati; phylum Pseudomonadota; class Alphaproteobacteria; order Sphingomonadales; family Sphingomonadaceae; genus Sphingomonas; species Sphingomonas sp. CCH5-D11. The sequence goes on from NZ_LSKH01000144.1 coordinate 11,354, forward strand.
CCTGCCAGGACTGCGAGCGCGAAAGCGACGACATGCTCGAATGGCGGACGCTCGATGGTGCGCCCGCTCCCGATCCCGACGCTCCCGCCATCCCAGCCAACGATCCGGCGCCCCCTGATGCCGACGCCGCCTGACCCGGAGGACCACGCCATGACCTGTGTCACCCCGATTCGCGCGCCCGAGGCCGCGGACAATCGCGTACCGCTCGGCCATCATTCGACCGGCACGCTCAGCCTCGACCTCGATCGCCTGCTTGCCGGACGCCTGCTCATCCAGGGCAGCTCCGGGGCGGGCAAGAGCAGGACCTTGCGCCGGATCATCGAGGAGGCGTTCGACTATACGACGCTTGCGATCGTCGACCCCGAGGGGGAATTCGAGAACCTCGCCCGCCATATCGGCGCGACCACGATCCGCGCGGTCGAACTCACCGCCGACGGGCTGACGGCCGCGGCGACGCGCAGCCGGCGACATCGGCTGTCGATGCACATCGACCTCACCGACCTCGATCCCGACCAGCGGATCATCAAGGCAGCCGCGTTCTTTGCCGGCCTGGTCGGCGCACCGCGCGAGGACTGGGCGCATACCATGCTGGTGTGCATCGACGAGGGCCATCTGCTCGCACCGCATGTCGCCGGTTCCGCGCTCGATGCCGATGCCCGCCGGCTCGGCGTCGCCACCCTGACCGACCTGTGCGCGCGCGGCCGCAAGCGCGGTCTCGCCCCCGTCATCGCCACCCAGCGCCTCGCGAAGCTCTCCACCTCGGTCGTGTCCGAGCTGCAGAACGTGCTGGTCGGGCTCAACGTCTTCGACCGCGACATCGCGCGCGCGGCCGACCTGCTCGGCTTTCCCGCGCGTGACGCCGACCTGCTGCGCAACCTCGCCCCCGGCGATTTCTTCGCGATGGGTCCGGCGCTGTCGGCAACCCCGGTGCTGGCGCATATCGATCCCACCATCACCGAACATCTCGGCAAGACCCCGGAACTGCGTGCCGCCGCGTCCGTCGATGCCGACGAGGCGGCGAAGCTGCTCGATCTCGCGGGCCTGGCCGAGGTCGCGGACCACGGCCCCGCCATCGCCCTCAAGGGCACGCGCGCGCTCGACGCGTTCCTGCTCGATCCCGCTGCGACCGACGCGGCCGCGATCATGGACGCGCTGAAGCGCATCTCCCCCAACGCCAGCACCGCGCGCGACCTCGCACGGCACCTGTCGCTCGACGCCGAGCGCACCGACCGCGCGCTCAACCTCCTGTCGGCGATCGCCGCGGTCGACACCATGCCCAAGGGCGACGACCGCATCGCCCGCCTGCATGCACGGCTGCGCGCGCGGCTGAGCGACGTCGCCGTGGTGTCGCTGTGACCGACCTCGCGCCCGATATCGTCGAGCTGGTCGCGTGTCCGAAGCTGCCCGAGCCGTGCGGGCGCCTGCGCGAGATGCCGTTCCGGCACGATGCCTGGACCCCCGACGAGATCGCCACGGTCGAACGCATGTTCTGCGACGACGCTGCGATCGACGACATCGTCGCCGCGCTCGGTCGCGGCCGCGCCGGCGTGCGCGACAAGATCGCCAAACTGGGCCTGCGCCGCAATTCGTCGCGTCCGTGGTCGACCGACGAAGACGCATGGCTCACCCGCGAATATGGCCTTCGCCCCACGGCCGATCTCGCTGGAGATCTCGGCCGCGCCTGCACCAGCGTCTATGCCCGCGCGGGCGTGCTCGGGCTGACCGAAGGAAATCCTCCAAAATGGAGCGACTGGGAGGATGCCCAGCTACGCGCCGGCTACGCGCAGGCGATCCCGATCACACAGATCGCCACGCTGATCGGACGCCCGCTGTCCGGCACCGCGACCCGTGCCAACGCGCTCGGTTTGCGCCATCCCAACAAGCCCGCTGACTGGACCGAGGCCGAGGCGACGCGGGCGCTGACGCTGGCCGGGGAGGGGCTTCGTTATATCGCGATCATCGACATTCTCGCCACAGAGGGCTTTCCGCGCAGGACCAAGGCTGGCTTCGGGCCGCACCTGCGCAAGCTCGGCTATGGCCGGGGATGGGGCCGCAACTGGACCCCTGACGAAGACACACTGCTCATCCGCGCCTATGCCGACGGGGCAAGCCTGACCCTGCTCACGACCAGGCTCGGCCGCACGAAATGCTCTATCCGCTGGCGCGCCGACTATCTCGGGTTGCGCGGCACACATGCCAACCGCGACGGGTTCCGGGGCGGGCCGGTGTGGAGCGACAATGATCTGGAAAGGCTGCGCGACCTTTACGGCACGATGCCGATGGACGCCCTGGCGACGAAAATGGGTCGCACCAAGGCTTCGCTGTTCACGCGCGCGAACATCCTCGGCCTTGTCCACGGCTATCACCGGAAATGGACCGAAGAGGAGATCCGGGCGCTGCGCATCGCGCACGACTTCGGCGTCGCGCTGCCTGATGTTGCGGCAGCGATCGGCCGCAAATATCCAGCGGTCCACAAATATGCCGAAAAGCACGAGCTTCGCTTCTCGCGTCGCCCGCGCCGCGCAGCCCCCTGGACGCTCGCCGAAATTATCGCGCTCGATCCTTCGGGAACGGGCGTCACCGACCATGTTGCCATCCCCGGCACAATCGATGAGGAAAAGCCATGACGCCGCTTCGCCTCGCCCGCGATATCGCAACCGGCGCGCCGATCGACCGCGACACCCGGCGTGCCCGCCTCCTCGCGGCGCGGCGCTATGCGATCAACTCGGTCCCGCGTCGCGGTATCCTCAGCGGTCACTGGGACGCGGGCACCGTGGTCGGCGCGTTCCGCGACGGCAAGGCAGGCTGACCAGGGCTCGGCCCGATGCGCCGATGAAGGAGAGAGGGAGCGGGGAGGGAAGGCGTGACGGACGCCTGAGCCCTTTTCCAGGAGCGCACTCCCATGATTCCCGCCACCATCGCGACCGCGGTCGCCCCCGAGACGATCGCCAAGGTCACGCGCCTGTTCAACAATACCGCGTTCGACGTCATCTGCGAACTCCTCCAGAACGCGCGCCGCGCCGGTGCGACCGGCGTCGCGCTCGCGCTGAACGGCGCCGGCGCCGAGCGCTTCCTGCAAATCACCGATGACGGCCACGGCATCGCCGATCCGGTGAGCATCGTCACGCTCGGCCGCTCGGGCTGGTCCGACGAGACGCGCCGCGCCGAAGATCCCGCCGGCATGGGCGTGTTCAGCCTCGCAGGCCGCGACGTCATCATCCGCTCCTTCTCGAAACCCGACCGCCAGGGCTGGATGGCGCATATCCCGGCCTCGGCGTGGGAGACGAGCCGCCCGATCGCGATCGAACCCGATCCGATCATGCGCGGCACCGCGATCACCGTGCGCGTGCCCGACGAGTGGCTGAAGACGCTCGAGCGCGACGTGGCCCGCGCCGCCAAACATTATCCGGTTCCCGTGACCTGGAACGGCGCGGTCCTTCCGCAGGAGGACTGGCTGAAGGACGCGGTCCATGTCGAGGAATGGTACGGCGTGCGCATCGGCGTGTTCCAGAAACACCCCTCGCATTATTCCTCGCGCGACGGACGCCTCAACTTCCACGGGCTGACCATCCCGTGCGACCTGCCGTATGTTCAGGAAGTCGACCGGGGCGGCCACTGGATCGCGCGGGTCGACATCTTCGACGCGCCGCAAATCCAGCTCGTCCTCCCGGCGCGCAAGGAAGTGGTCGAGAACACCGGCATCGCCGCCCTGCGCGATGCGGTCCGGCTCGCGATCTACCGCGCGATCGAGGCCGCGGGGACGCACCGGCTGTCGGCGCATGACTGGCGCGAGGCGCGCTCGCTCGGTATCGCACTACCCGAAGCCGAGCCCTATCTGTTCGCATGGACCGCCTATGCGGCCGACAGCTCGCGCAACTACGAGAGCGGCGCACGCGTGACCGACACCGGCATGGTGCTGATGCCCGACTTCGATGCGCTGATCGGCCAACCCGCGCAGGCGGCGATCGCGAAGCATAATCCGTTCGGTGGTCCGCTGGTCGAGGCCCAGGACGCGTTCAAGGGCTATGGCTGGTACGATATCCTCGCCCGTGTCGAGGATATGCGGTTCCGCGTCACCCAGGGCGACCGCACCTTCATCGTCTCCGACAGCCGCGAAGCGCCCGCCGAGGCGGAAAACGGTTGGGTCGAGGCTATCACGCTCGAGGCGACGATGAGCCACGCCGGCGCATTCATCGAGGTATCGACCGACGCGGATGTCGCCTTCGCACCCGACCAATGGTCGTGCAACTCGGTCGACGAGACGTCCGTCTTCGTCCGCCGGGGCAGCGAAATCACCGCGCTCGGCGTCGCCGACATCCTCGAAAGCGCGATCTTCTATGCCAGCGACGACAGCGATGCCGACAGCTACGATACGCAGCTCGAGCGCTTCCAGGCCGATGCCGCCGAACGAATCATCGGCCTGCTCGAAGGCGACGATGCCGCGCTTGAGAACCGCATTCGCGACAAGCTGGCGGGGCATTATTTCCTCGTCCCCGAGGACCGGACGGTCACCGTCGTCATCGATCGCGACAGGCTCGACGTGACGATAACGGCCCGCGCGGTGCCTGCCGCGCCCGAGGCCGCAGCGGAGGGCGCGTGACATGGCACGCTACAACCACGCCTATACGATCGCCTTCAGCCTCGTCTCGAACGACGACAAGGGCCACGACGTCGACGCGCGCCAGCTGAAGGAGGCGCTGCTCGCACGGATCGAGAACCTCGACGAGGAAGGTAGCTGGGTCGAGTCTGCCGGTGCGCCCTACGACACCTATCTCGAACCGGAGGATGCACCATGACCGGCGCGGCAGTTCCGGTCGCGCCCCTGCCGCCGCCACCACCAGTGGTGCTGGCCTACGGCATCGGCGTCGACAGCACCGCGCTGCTGATCGAAAAGCACGCGCGCGGCGAAGCGCCCGACCTGGTGCTCACCGCCGATACCTCGGTCGAGAAACCGGCCACTTACGAATATCTCGACGTGATCCGGCCCTGGATGCGCGATCGCGGCATCCGGTTCGAGCTGGTCAGCTATGTCCCGAGGCGATTCAAGCACTGGCCGCCCTATTACGGCATCCTCGAGATGTGCCTGACCAACGCCACGCTGCCGAGCAAGTCGCTCGGCGGGTCGAGTTGCAGCTTAGGTCTGGGCTCAGCCGGTGTCCCGTTAGCTTGTGAAGGAAGGACAGGCCGGGCGACGCGCTAATCCAAAAAGCTGGTGGCGCCCGGCCTGTCCTTCCTTCACTTCAGCGCTACGATCTCCAATTGGGATCCGTGAGGTGAGCGCCCCTCATCGGCGGGCAAGCGCTAAACGATAGGATTAGCTGTTGCGGCGGCGACTGACTGGCGGAGCGAATGCCCGGCATGTGGCGCCTTTGGGGACTTTCCTCCCGGTCAGCTTTCAGGATCGGAAGGCTCGAAAACTGCCGGTGCGCTGTGTCAAAGCGTTCAGGTTATGATGCTGTGCAAGGCGTTCCGTTCAAAGCCGTAGTCCGACACGAGAAGCAGCCCACATCATGATGAAGTAGAGCATGATCGTCAGCAGGCACCCAGCGCTCAGCGCCAGCCAGAACGGCATAGCGCGTTGCAGCAGCGCAGGGACCAGAAGGAACATCGGCAGGGACGGCAGCACGAACCAGAAGGTCGCGCGGGCGTGGGCCGCCATACCGACTGGATCGTGCGTGTCGCGCCACAGCCAGATCATGCCGAGCACCGACACGAGCGGAAGCGACGCAACAAGCGCGCCAAAGCTGGGACTGCGCTTCGCGATCTCTGACACCGCCGCAATGATGATGCCCGAAATAAGGGCCTTTGCCGCCAGATAGAGCATGATGATGTTCCTCTCAAACCGTGGCGCTGCGCGGAGCGGGAGCGTGCCGCCGACCATGAACGATCCGGTAGAGCGCCGGCAGCACCAGGAGCGTTAGCAGCGTCGATGAGATAATTCCGCCGATCACCACCGTGGCAAGCGGACGCTGGACTTCGGAACCAAGTCCGACGTTGAGCGCCATCGGCACGAAGCCGAGGCTTGCCACCAGCGCCGTCATCAGCACCGGCCGGAGCCGGGTGAGCGCGCCTTCGCGGACCGCGTTATCAAGGTCTGTTCCTTCATCGCGGAGCTGGCGGATGAAGGTGAGCATGACCATCCCGTTCAGGACAGCCACGCCCGACAGCGCGATGAAACCGACACCCGCCGAAATCGAGAACGGGATGCTGCGCAGCAGCAGCGCCGCGATGCCGCCGGTGAGCGCCAGCGGCACGCCCGAGAACACGATGAGCGCATCCTTCGCCGACCGGAACAGCGCGACCAGCAGCCCGAAGATCAGCAGCAGCGCGAGTGGCACGACGATCTTCAGCCGGGTAGATGCGGACTGAAGCTGCTCGAACGTGCCGCCATAGTCGATCCAGTATCCCGCTGGCAGGGTCACTTCCCGACTGATCCGCGCCTGCGTCTCGGCGATGAATGAGCCGAGATCGCGTCCGCGCACATTGGTGGTGACGACCGCCCGGCGCTTGCCATCCTCGCGGCTGATCTGGTTCGGCCCCGTCGTGCGTTCGATCGTGGCGACCTCAGACAGCGGCACCGACCCCGCGCCGTTCGGCAGCGGGATAGGCAGGCGCTGAAGGACGGACGTGTCTTGGCGCAGCCGTTCGGGCAGGCGCACGACAATATCGAAGCGTCGATCACCATCGAAGATTTGTCCCGCCTGCGTTCCTCCGGTCGCTGCCGCAACCACGGCCTGCACGTCTGCGATGTTGAGGCCGAGCCGGGTTAGCGCGAACCGATCGGGCAGGATCTGGATGAACGGCAGGCCCGTCACCTGTTCGGTTTGCGCATCCTGTGATCCTTCGATGCCCGAGACGACGGCCAGCACGTTTGCCGCCACGCCCGCGAGTTGTTCCAGGTCGTCGCCATAGACCCGGATTGCCACATCCGAACGAACGCCGGCGATCAGCTCGTTGAACCGCATCTGGATGGGCTGGATGAACTCGTAGCGCGAGCCGGGCACCTGTTGCACCGCCGCATCCATTTCGGCGACGAGCTGCGCCTTGGGCTTGCGCGGATCGGGCCACTGGTCCCGAGGCTTCATGATGACGAACGTGTCGGCGACAGAGGGCGGAACGGGATCGGTTGCGACATCGGCCGTGCCGATCTTGGCGAACACCTGTTCGACTTCCGGGAACTGCTTGATCCGGCGTTCGAGCGCCGATTGCATCGCTACCGCCTGGCTGAGGCTTGTGCCGGGGATGCGAAGCGCGTGGAGGGCGATATCGCCTTCATCGAGATTGGGAATGAACTCCGATCCAAGGCGTGGCGCGGCGAAGCCGCTGACCACGACCAGCGCGACTGCTCCGGCGACGACCGCCACTCGCATCCGCAGCGCCCAATCGAGCAGCGGGCGATAGCCGCGCCCGGCCGCGCGCATGACGCGGTTCTCCTTCTCATCGACGCGGCCGGTAACGAAGGTCGCGACCGCGGCGGGAACGAAGGTGAGCGACAGCAGCAGCGCGGCCGTGAGCGCCAGCACGACGGTGAACGCCATCGGGTGGAACGTCTTCCCCTCCACGCCTTCGAGCGCGAAGATCGGTAGGTATACGATGGTGATGATAGCGATGCCGAACAGGCTGGGCCGGATCACTTCGGTGCTGGCCGACGCGGCCAGGTTGAACCGTTCTTCGTGTTCCAGTAGTCGCCCGAGCCGGTGTTGCGCCTCGCCGAAACGACGCAGGCAGTTTTCCACGATGATGACCGCGCCATCGACGATCAGCCCGAAATCGAGTGCGCCCAGGCTCATTAGATTGCCTGACGTGTCCGACGCCACCATGCCGGTGATCGTCATCAGGAAGGATAGCGGGATGACGGCCGCGGTGATGAGCGCCGCGCGGATGTTGCCGAGCAGCAGGAACAGCACGACGATTACGAGCAGCGCGCCTTCGGCTAGGTTCTTCTCGACCGTGCCGACCGTCGCCTCGACCAGCTTGGAGCGATCATAGACGGTGTTGACCACGACCCCGCCCGGCAGCGAGCGGTTGACCGCCTCCAGGCGTTCGGCGACCGCGACGCTGACGTTGCGCGGGTTCTCACCCACCAACATGTAGATGGTGCCGAGCACGACTTCGCGGCCGTCCTTGGTCGCCGCGCCGTTCCGCAGCTCCGAGCCGATTTCCACATCGGCCACATCGGCGATGCGGATGGGGGTGTTCTGGCGATAGGCGACGATGATGCCCGACAGCTCGCGCTCGTTCGCCGCCTGCCCCGGAATGCGGATCAGATATTGCGAGCCGGATTGCTCGATATAGCCCGCGCCGACATTGGCGTTGTTCTTCTCCAGCGCGGCCACCAGGTCCGACACGCTCAGGCCGAAGCCCGCGAGGCGTTCGGGATAGGATGCAACGACATACTCGCGACGGTAGCCGCCGACCGAATTGACTTCCGTGACGCCCGGAACGGTGCGGAGCTGGGGACGCACGACCCAATCGTGCAGCGTGCGCAAGTCCTGCGCCGTGTAGCGCTTGCCCGCGTCGTTGACCGCGCCGGGTCGCGCCTCAACCGTGTACATGAAGATTTCGCCAAGGCCGGTCGCGATCGGCCCCAGCTCGGGTTCGATGTTGGCGGGCAGCGTGCCGCGGACGCCTTGCAGCCGCTCGTTTACGAGCTGGCGCGCGAAGTAGATATCGGTCCCGTCCTTGAACACGACCGTGACCTGAGAAAGGCCGTAGCGCGAAACCGAGCGGGTATATTCCAGCCCCGGCAGGCCGGCGATGGCCGTCTCGACCGGGAAGGTGACGCGCTGTTCGGCTTCAAGCGGCGAGAAGCCGGGTGCTTCCGTGTTGATCTGGACCTGAACGTTGGTGATGTCGGGAACGGCGTCGATCTTGAGCCGACCGAACGCCCATACGCCTAGCCCGGCGAGGAGAAGGGCTATCGCGAGGACGGCGAAACGCTGCCGAATCGACAGCCGAATGATGCGTTCGAGCATGACGATCCCTAGTGGTCGTGGCTTGCGCCGGACTTTTCGATGTCGGCTTTAATGACGTAGCTGTTCTTCGCCACGTAGGTCGTTCCGGGCTTCAGCCCGCCCAGCACCTCGGTCCATTCCGGCCCTTCGCGGCCGAGCTGGAGCATCCGCACCTCGTAGGTGTCGCCGATCTTGGCGAACGCGACGCGGAAATCGCGGAATTGCTGGATCGCCTCCGTCCGCACCGCAAGCGGCACGGTGCGGCGATCGACGGTGACGATCCCGCGCACCGCCATGCCGGGCCGCCAGAACCCACCCGGGTTAGGCAGGCCCGCGCGGGCCGTCACCGTCTGCGTCTGGACGTCGGCCAGGGGCAGGAAGTCACGGATCGTTGATCCCTGCGCTCGCTCGCCTTCCAGCCCCCGGATCTGCACCGACTGCCCCGGGCGGATGCGTTCGATGTCCCGCGGGAAGACCGGGAACGTCGCCACCGTGCGCGAGGGGTCGGAAATGACGAAGATCGGATCATCGCCGGTCACATCGCCGACATTGGTGCTCCGCTGCGTGATGACGCCGGCGATCGGCGCGGTGACGGGATAGGTCTGGAGCGAATAGCTGCTTTCGACGCGCGCCAGCAGCGTGCCGCGGCCGACACGATCGCCGACGTTCCGGTGGACCGACACAACGCGCCCCGCAAACTTCGCACCAACATCCGCACTGGCGGAGGGATCGAGTTCGACCCGGCCGACGATCTCCAGCGTCTCGCCGATCTCGGCAGGCCCGGCGACCGCCGTTACGACGTTCGCGGCGCGCGCGGCCGGAGCCGCGATCGTCGTGCGGCCCTCATAGGATTGGAATTTCCAGGCGTGCCGACGCCAGCCCTCATTGACGGTGACCGCTACATCGAAGCTATGCGGCTCAACCAGCGTGGCTTGTCCACGCAGATAATCCTCTTCGGGCTGGAACGCGAAGGTGGTGACCTCGCCATCGAGACGTCGAACCGTGACGCTCGCCTGGACCTGAGCAGGTGAGACCGGCTTGTCGTCGCGATAGGCGAAGAGGCGGTATTCAGGTGGTACGCCGTCCTCGAACACCGTGATCTCGATGGCGAAATCCCCGTCGCGGAGCATCCGGCCATTGTGCGGGCCGCGTTCATAGTCGCCGGCTGCTGGCGCTTCCTGTTCTGCGGTGGTGTTCCCGGCTCCTTCGCCACAGGCGGCGAGCGGCAGGGCGAGGAGCAGGGCGAGCGTGAGCGTCCGCATCATTGTGTTCCTTGAGCAAGGGCCGCGAAGCGGCCGGTGAGCCGATCGAGATCGACACGGGCTTCGTGGTGACGAGCGGCGACGCGGACCATGCGGGCGCGCGCTTCATGGAGCGCGATTTGCGCCGTGGACACGTCGAGGAAGGTGAACCCGCCGCGGTTGTAACCGGCACGGACTTCGGCGAGCGTCCGCTGAGCGCCAGGCACCACCCGATCCCTGATCGCCTCGACCTCGTGGCGCGTTTCCTCGACCTTTTCGGCCGCGAGCGCGATGGCTTGGGTCCGCCCGAACCGCTCCACGGCAAGATCGGCCTCGACCTGCCTTGCTTCGGCTTCCGCGCGCGCGATGTTTGCGCGGTTCAGGCCGCGGTTGGCGAGCGGCAGCGACACGCCCGCTACGACGGCCACATCGCCCGTGCCGATATAGCGCGGCCCTGCCGTCCAGGTCGGATCGGTGCGCGCGCCTGCTTGTTGCAGCGTCAGTCCGGCCGTGGCGCGGCGTCGCCGTGCCTCAAAAATGGCTAGATCGGCGGCAGCGGGCTGAAGCGCACCCGGCGCGGGTTCAAGCATCAGAAAGCGATCAGCTGTCACGATTAGGCCCGTGGCCTCCCCGCTCCACAACGCCGTCAGCCGCCTCAATGCGGCGTCCCGTGCGTGCTCGGCCAGATCCAGATCGACGCTGGCTTCGGCGAGCTGCGTCTTTGCGCGCGTACCGGCGAACAGCGGGTCGCGCGCCTCGGCGACGCGGCGGCCGACCTCGCGCGCCAGTTGCTCGGCGATGGCGACGCGCTCGCGCGCGATGCCGATCGCGGCTTCCGCCGCCTGCACCTCGACGTACAGGCGCTGCACTGCCGTTGCGGTTTCAAGCCGGCGCACAATGGCTTCGGCACGCGCCACGTCGAGATCGGCATCGGCCGCCGCGACCCGTGCGGCGCGCTTGCCCCCGCGCTCGATCCGCTGGCTATAGGTCGCGCCGATCTGAATCTGGCGGTTCAGATCATCGCCGCCGACGCCGAAGTTTTCGGCCAGCACGTCGATCGACGCAGCCGGTCGCGTATCCGCACCCGCGCGGGCAGCGGTGAGCGCGTCGGTGCGCGCGGCCGTCGCTGCACCTTGCGGTGAGGCGGCGATCGCGCGGACGATCGCATCCTCCAGCGTCAGCGTCTGGCCGTGAACGACCGTCGCGGACGACAACGCCGCCGCCATGATGGCGGCGCGCAAACAGAATGACATGGAATGATACTCCTGATCCTAACGACATAGCGCGGCCCACATCAGGGCGCGCGAACGCGAAGATTAGGCGGAGGGTGGTTCCAGCAGGGGCGGGACACCGCGCGACGGTAGAGCGGGAACGGACGCCATCACCAGTTCGGGGCCAACGCCGATCAGAGGCGCGCGCCGCCATTCCGTAGGGCGGCTGAGATCGCCAGTGACGTGGACGTGAGCAGCCATAGCCGTGCCATCATCCGACCGGTTGCTGTCAGCTGCATCCGCAATCTCCACATCAGTCTCGCCAACATCGTGTGAGACAGCTTCATCGTCATGATGAACATCGACGTGCGCGAAGTCATGGGCATGGAGATGCGGAACGGCCTCGCCCATGCTTCCGTGAGAAAGAAGCAGGACGCAGAGCATTAACAAGGCGAGGCACTGCCGCATCCCGGTTGCGTAACATCCGGAGCCGGATTGAACAACCTTGCGGTCGTGAGCCTGGTGTCTCGGCCATGCGGTTGAGACACTGGGCAAAGACTGCGCATCAGAGCCGTAGCCTGACCCTCACTTGTCTCCGTTCCGATTTGATCGGCTAAAGCCCGACGAAAAGGGTTGCGCTCAGCACGTGGTTGGTCCGGTCCTCTCCACGCCGAAAGACGTGCTGATTCAGATAGCCCGGTTCCAATCGCATCCGAGGTGCGACCGGCACGCCTATCCCGACGAAGGTGCGCCACTGGTCCACGCCGTTACGCGCACCCCAGCGCGTTGAGTTCAGGTTGAGAAAGCCTTCGGTGAAGGCGACCGCCTGCACCGTTCTTTGGCGTGCGATCGGCACCTGCAGCCGGACGAACTGTCGCAACCGCCACCCGGTATCGTCCTGTCCCTCCAGCATCCGCTGTTCAAGCCGCGTGCGACTGATGATCAGGGGGGTGCCGTTACCGTTCCGCACGGCCGCGAACTGCACTTGCTGCCAGAGCCTGTGCTCATTCGTGGTCCGGCTGCCTTCCGGGTCGGTGCGGATATAGGCGTAGCCCGCGATGGCATGAGCGTCGCGCGCTATCCGCGCACCGATCGCGGGCCGTACAATAAACTGGCTGCCTCCCCCGACGTCATCGGTCGCACGCGCCTGCGCCTCAAGCCAGACGAAGAGGTCGCCCCGAACCGGTCCTGTGGCAATCACCGAACCCCAGGCCTGCGTGTCGTCCTGCGCCTGGGCGGGAGAACCGATCATAGCGCTCGCCAGACAGGCGAGACGAAGCGGGATGTGTCGGACGATCGGCATATCCATTTGACTGCTACCCTTCATTGCCTTGCCCGAGCCGGGATGACTGTTTCGACATTGGTTTGAGGCGCGCGATTACTGTCGGTCCGCTATGCTTCAGTTCAGGGCAAATGCTCCGACCGCAGCCCCGATCGCGAGCACGACGGGTGTGGCGAGCTTGCTTTTCCAGCGGTACATGACCGCGAGCGCGACAGCGAAGATGAGCACGGTTGCGATCGGATTCGGTGTCCGCGTGGCCGTGGTGCGGGCAAGATCGATCACCGTCACCACGATCAGGCCGACAACCCCGGCCGCCACTCCAGCCAGGAATAGCTGGAGCCGCTTGTGCTCGACGACAGCTTCCAGTCGATCGTAAAACAGCAGCGAAAAGGCGAAGGCGGGCAGGAACATGCCGGCCGTCATCGCCAGCGCGCCGGCCAGCCCGCCGCTGATCCAGCCCACGAAGGTCGCGAAGATCACGAGCGGTGCAGGCAGGATGCCCGATAGACCGAGGCCATCGAGGAATTGCCCATCGGTCATCCAGCCCCGGCCCACGGTGTCATTTCGGATGAACGGGATCGCCGTATAAGCCCCACCGAAGGTCAACAGGCCGCCCTTCAACCCCGCCAAGAAAAGCGCGATGACCGTAGGAGCAGCTTCCTGCACGCCGATCGTCGCCCCCGTCAGGGCAGTGCCGCCCGTCCACGTCAGGCTCGCCGCGCCGACCGCGAGCGCGACCGCAACCGCGGCAAATGCGTAACGGCCGGTCGAACCGAGCGCATAGACTGCTCCGGCGGCGAGAAGCACGATCCAGAAACTGACCCCGGCGAGCGACGCGATTGCGGCCGCGATGGCGACCGCCCACAGCCACGGTCCGAGCAGGATGTGCTCGCCGATGCGGTGGATCGCGCGCACGATAACCGCGATGACGGCCGCCTGGACGCCCAGGAAGATGGCACCGAACACGGTCCCTTGGATCGGGAGCCGCGTGTACGCCCAGGCAAGCGCGAGCATGAACACCAGGCCTGGCAACATAAAGCCGAACCCTGCCAGAAGGCCGCCCAGTCGCCCTTTGGCGCGGGTACCGAGATGGACGCAGAGTTCATGCGCTTCCGGCCCGGGCAGCACCTGCATGACCGCGAGGAGCTTGTTGAACCGGTCGCTGGGTATCCAACGCTCCTCGTCCACCAGCTCGCGCCGGATCATTGCGATCTGTGCCACGGGTCCGCCGAACGCCATCATGCCGAAGCGCAAGAAGCGAAAAAATAGCGCGGGATAGCTCAACTCGGGCGGACGTGCCTCCTCCGGGGTCGTGCTTGCCGGTACGATATGTGCAATGCTCGCCATTATCCCGCTCCCCTATGTGCCGCGACGCTTGTTGAAATGTGCGTAAAAGCCATCGAGTGCACCCGACCCTTGGACGATGCGCTGGTTGTCGTCGCCGGTGCCCGCGCAGATGCCATTGATGAGCGCGGCAATGCCGGCGGTCTCCGGCCTACCGAACTTGTCGTCGGCGATGTCGAGGTCATGGATGATCTCGGCAAGCGCAACGAGCGCCTGATCGCCGTCGAGCCCTGTCCGATATGTCAGCGTTTCGAAGGTGCAGCGGTCGCCTTCATGCGTAAATTCCGCGTCCGCCATGTCGAAGCGAAGCTCGCCGGGCTCAGGCTGATAGCCCTTACCATCCACGAACTTGAAGCTGGGGCTCGGGTCGATGAACCGGCGGATAAGCCAAGCGGACGCGATGCGATCGACATGCACGTGACGGCGTGTGACCCAAGTGCGGCCTTTCATCTCCGCAGGCGCCAGCTCCGGCGCTCCCTGCCCGCTGACGTCCGGGTGGCGGCCGGCGCGACCCTCCGCTTGAGCTATTGCGGCATCCGCCGCCTGCCGCCCATGCGCCCCGAAGAAGTCGATTGCTGCAATCTCGTCCAGGCGCTTACGCAGGCGCCGGACGTCGGCTGACGACACGTATGCCGCCTCAACGATCGTCCGCGCCTCGCGCGCCAACTCCTCGTAATCCGCGTCGCGGGCCGCGTCGAACACGGCGCGAAGCTCCGCGTCAACTATCCCCTCGACCAGCCGGGCCTCCAGGATCAGCGCCTCGCCGCCCCCGGCGGTGATCTCCGCTCTGAGTTCCTGGAAGAGCACGCGAGTGTTGTCGCCAGCAGGAAGGGCGTGGACGGCATTCTTGAGCGGGGCGGCTCCCATCGCCTGCAAGCGCCGCCATACCCGCACGCGCAGATAGGCGGGCTTGGACGGAAGCTGTGGGATCAGCAGCAGCCAGTCGCGCGGCTCAGGCGAGGAAACATCAGCCATGGAGCACTTGTAACATAGCAACGGAACGAACGTACACTTGTATCGTTTATTTGGACGAGCTAAAACTTGGGGGAGGAGACGCGCCATGCGTGCCGTTGGATCAGGTTCTGCCGCCATGCTGGAATGCCTGGCGTGCTCACCGGCCTCGTCTGCCCCGGCCCAACCGCGCTATGAGACGGTAGGGCAGTTCTACCGGACGTGTTCCGACGAGACGAACAGGAAGGCCAACGGCCGGTGCGAGGCGTATATCGCTGGTGCCGCCGAGACGCTTTCCGCTTTCGGCAATGGCGGCAGCGAAGCCGAAATCCGCGGCCGAGGCGTCCGATGGGGCGAGCTGAGCCGTATCTTCCTGGCGTGGGCTGCAGAGAACCGTCACGCAGGCAACCTGCCCCGGCTCGCCGGCGTCACGATGGCGCTGCATCGGCATTTCTCATGCCGACGAACCAATTGAGATAGAGGAGAGAAGCATTGCGTCACTTGTTGCTCCCGCTTGCGATGGCGCTCGCTGCGCCAGTCGCCGCGCAGACAAACCCGCAAGCGACACCGCCCGAGGCGAACCGCGACAGGTGGGTGCTCGTGGACAAGAGCCTCGGCCGAGCTGGAACGACGCAGCCCGACGGCGTTCGCCGGTACGGCTTCCCGCGCAGCGATCTGAACGTCCGGCTCGACGGTGTGACAATCAAGCCGGCGCTCGCCCTCGGCTCCTGGGCGGCGTTCCACCCCATGGGCGACCAGGTAATGATCATGGGTGACCTCGTGCTGACGCATGAGGAAGTAAATCCGGTCATGAGCCGGTTGCTGGCATCCGGCTTCACCATCACCGCGCTCCACAACCATCTGCTCCGTTCCGCGCCTGCGACCATGTACATGCACATCGGCGGACATGGTGACCCGGTGAAGCTCGCGGCCGCCCTCCGCGAAGCGCTCGCCGCCAGCCGGACACCGATGACAGCACCGTCAAGGGACTCGCAGCCGCCGTCTGCCGGCGCGGGCTCGTCGCCGCCAATCGCCCTCGACACGGCCGCCCTCGACCGGCTGATGGATGGCAAGGGCAAACCCAACGGCGGCGTGTATCAGTTCAGCTTTCCGCGCGCAGAGAAGTTGAGCGACGGCGGTATGCCAGCCCCAGCGTCCATGGGCACCGCGACCGCGATCAACTTTCAGCCGACTGGCTCCGGCCGGGCGGCGATCACCGGCGACTTCGTGCTTACCGCCGCCGAGGTCGATCCCGTGCTCCGCGCGCTACGCGCCGGTGGCATCGAGGTGACCGCGCTCCATAATCACATGCTGGATGACCAGCCGCGGCTCTTCTTCATGCACTTCTGGGCGAGTGACGACGCCCAGAAGCTCGCACGCGGGCTCCGTGCAGCAATGGACAAAACCAATGTGCAACGGAGCTAACCTATGACACGGAACTGGTGGACGGCGTTGTTCACCGCAGCCGCGCTGGCGCCTACAGGGGCGATCGCTCAGGACGAAACACCAAGCGATATGCAGGGTCTGGCGCTGCTCACGAGCTGCCGGGCAGGCGAGCCGGGCTGCGGAGCTTACCTCCAGGGCATAGTTGACATGATGATCGCTCAGCAGAGGGTCTGTGATCCACCTCGTTACAATCGTCATCGGTTACGGACCGCCTATTTGCGCTGGGCGGATTCCAACACGTACTTTCATGACCAGCACATGATGGCGGGCGCGGAGCGTGCAATGAGCGAGGCATGGCCCTGCCGGTCGAACTAACCTCGATAGCGATTCTGGTGTCACAACGGACGGTTGTGACACTCTCGCGTCCGCACGGCTTTTCAAAGGCTGTAAACGCTCGCGCTAAGTGGCGGCATTCTGATCGCGCTATTTGTCGGCGAGCG
>NZ_LSKH01000145.1:0-18814 GCF_001557395.1 Sphingomonas sp. CCH5-D11
CCCGCCTGGCTCCGGCCGATGCTTGATCGGGCAACCGTGATGCGCGGGTTGCGCGTGTCGGAGGTGCCGGAAACGTCGCGAATCGAACGCGCTGGATTTGCCGACAAGCTGCCCCGTTTTGACCGCTTGCTGAGCGGTGCGCATTTGTTCGAGCGGGCCGAGCGCCACTTCCGGCGGACTCGGCGGTTCCTCGAACTGAAGATTCCCGATCCACCGGCGATCATGCACTGGACGTACCCGATCCCTTTACGTCTGGTGGGTTCACGCAACCTCTACACGTTGCATGATCTCGTGCCGCTGAAGCTGCCCTTCGCAACGCTGGATCGCAAGCGCTACTATCATCGGCTGGTGGAGCGATGCGTGCGTGAAGGCGATCACATCGTCACGGTATCTGAGTCGAGCCGCCGGGATATCATCGACCTGCTCGGCGCACGTGAGGATCAGGTCACCAACACCTATCAACATACGCCCATTCCCGATGGCCTCGTCCACGAGACAGTCGGCGTGGAGGCGATCTTCGGCGTCAAACCGCAGGGCTATTTCCTGTTCTTCGGCGCCATCGAACCGAAGAAGAATGTGGCTCGGATGGTCGAGGCCTATCTATCCACCGATACGCCGCATCCGCTGGTGCTCGTCGGTGCTAGCGGCTGGCAGAAGGACGGGGAACTGCGGCTTGTCGATGCCATGGTTCGTCGTGGTGGCAAATCGGGCGCGCGCATCATCCAGCTGGAATATCTGCCGCGGCGGCTGCTGATGCATCTCGCCCGGCATGCTCGCGCGGTTCTGTTTCCATCTCTGTACGAAGGTTTTGGCCTTCCGGTGCTTGAGGCCATGCAGCTTGGCACGCCCGTGGTGACATCAAACCGGGGCTCGCTGCCCGAGGTCGCCGGCGATGCCGCGCTGATCGTGGATCCGTATGATGTGTCGGCGCTCGCGCGAGCCATCGCGCGCGTCGATCGTGACGCGGAAATGCGCGCGTTGCTTTCCCAGGCCGGGCTTCAGCAGGCCTCACGCTTTTCCCTGAGCGAGCATCGGCGCAAGCTCCACGCCCTTTATACCAGCGTGCTGGCGTCGCCGCCGCGTTGATCGCGCGGCTGCCTCGACGTGCTCCGCGCTTTACGCTAGCGACCTCTGACTAATCGGGGCGGGACCATGGCAAGCGTCAGCGAGGAATTGCCGCGACGGCGGGGCGTAATGCGGGAAGGGCTGCGCATCCAGACGCGTGTGATCGGTGCGTTGATGATGCGCGAACTGCACACAAGGTATGGCCGGGAGAATATAGGCTATCTCTGGCTGATCCTGGAGCCGTTGTTCCTGGCGACCGCGGTGGGCCTGATCCATGCGCGGGCGCCCAATCACTTCGGTGGGGACATCAAGCCGGTGCCCGCCGCGCTGATCGGCTATTGCAACTTCATGACGTTCCGCTCGATGTTGAGCCGTGCGGAGGGAGCGCTGGAGAGCAACGTCTCGCTCTTCTATCACCGGACCATCACTCCATTCGACGTCCTGCTGGCTCGAGGCCTTCTGGAACAGGCAGGGACGCTGCTCGCCTTTTGCGTGCTGATGGGACTGGCGGTAGCGACCGGGATTGCCAACCTGCCGGAACGGCCCCTGATCTACGGGCTAGGCGTCCTCGCGATGTTCCTCCTGTCTTGGGGCTTCTCCATGGTGGTGTGCGCCATCACGCACGAGCGTCGCTCGCTGGGGCGGATCATCCATCCGATCATCTATGTGCTGATGCCGCTGTCGGGCGCCTTCTTCACAATGCACGCGCTGCCCAGGCAAGTTCGCGACATTCTTCTCACGATCCCGCTGGCGCATTGCTACGAGATCATGCGGTATGGCTGGTTCAAATCGGCCAAGTCCTTCTATATCGACCTTGCTTATCTGAGCGCTTGGATTTTAGGGCTAATCCTATTGGGCCTACTTTTGCTTTCGGTTGCACGAAAGCGTATTCAGATGCCGTGAGGGGCGAAGCCGGGCAAAGCGCCGCTGGTCGCACGATGAGGGGGAGTTACGCGTGCACGGTTTCATGACGCCGGCCGATGCGGAGGTTAAAGCCGCACCGCCACTGAGCACGCGCGCGCACCGCCTGTGGAAGCGGTATAAGTGGTTCATCCTAGTGGTGGTCGCGCCGACCCTGCTGCTGGCGACCTATCTTTATGCCATGGCGTCGGACCAATATGTGTCTGAAGCGCACTTCATCGTCCGCACACAGGGCGGCAGTGATCCCTCGCCATCAATGGGCGGCATCACCGCAGCGCTTGGTTTTGGCGCGGGTAGCGGCGCGGGCGCGGCCTCGACCGAGGCACAGAGTGTTGCCGACTATCTGACATCCCACGACGTTGTCGCGGCGCTACAGAAGCGGTTGAACCTGGTTGCGCTGTTCCGGCGCCCCGAGGCCGATCTGCTTAGCCGCCTGATGGTGGCGGAGCCGACGCCGGAGTTTCTGCTGCGCTACTATCAGCAGCAGGTCGACGTCTATTTCGATACCGACAATGGCATCACGACGCTGAAGGCGCGCGCGTTCCGGCCGGGCGATGCCTATAATCTGTCGCGTGCGCTGCTCAGCCTGGGCGAGCAGCGCGTCAACGAAATGAACATTCGCGGCTTCTCCGATGCAGTCGCATTGTCGCGCCGGCAGCTGGACGAGGCGGAGCGCGCATTAGGCGACGTGCAGACGCAGCTTACGCGGTTCCGGCAGACCGGGCGGGATGTCGATCCGGCAGGCACGGCGCAGGCGCAGATCGCGCTGGTCTCCCGACTGTCGCAGGAATTGTCCGCGGCAAGGGCGCAGCTTTCCACCACCCAGTCGCTGATCGGCTCGGAAAGTCCGCAGGTACAGGCGCTGAAGCAGCAGATCCGGAGCCTGGAGGGCCAGCTTGCGGCGCAGAACAGTCGTCTCGCCGGCGGCGCCAGCACCATTGCCGAGGGACTGGGCGGCTATGAGCGGCTGCGGATCCAGCAGGAGCTGCTCGCCAAGCGTTACGAGGCGGCGGCCGCCACCTATCAGCAGGCGCGGCAGAATGCTGTGCGCCAGCAATTGTATGTGGCGCGTGTTGTCGAGCCGAACATGCCGGTGAAGTCGCTGTACCCGAAGCGGGCGCTGACCTTGCTGACAGTATTTTGCGCATTGCTTGTCGTTTACGCGATCGGCTGGCTGATCGCGGCGGGCGTGCGCGAGCACGCGGCCTGATCGGGAGAGGCGTTGTGGTCGTGCCATCGGCCGCCCCACTTCTGCTACGGTCTCCCCCCTTCCCGTGGGTAGGGAGGGAGGTTGCTGCCGTGTCATGCTCCGGCCGCTCCCGTCTTGACGATCCCGATCGGCTGTTCGAGGCAATGCGGGAAAGTGGCGTGGGCGGTGCGTTCTGGCTCGGCGCGAACAGGCGAGAGGCCGGAGAGAATGAGCGTGAGCGCGCCATTTTGCGCTGGATCGCGGGAGAGGGCGAGCGCGAGGATCGTCGCGCCGACGCGATCCAGGCAATCGAGGCAGCCAGTTATCGCAATCCGTTCACCGGCGCTCCATGCGACGCGCATGAGGCCGTTCACATCCTTTCGTCGTGGCAATCGACCCTGATCGCCAACCAAAAGATCGTCGCTGCGATTGGCATGAGTGGCTGGAAGCGGGAGGCGATTGGCCGCTTTCTCTGGGATGGCGAGAAGCAACCGCCGTTCTTGTCCGCCGAGCGGGCACTCGCGCTCGCCGAACCAGGGCACGCCGTCGCCTATTGGCCCTCCCGCACACCGGCGCATTTTCCTGCACAGGCAGAGCGGGCAGGCGTGGCGGCGTGGCAGGTTGAGGATGGTTTTCTGCGCTCGGCTGGGTTGGGTGCCGAGTGCCGGCCGCCATTGTCGATCCTGGTCGATCGGCTTGGCGGTATCCACTACGACCCCGACCGAGCGAGCGAACTCGAGCATATTCTCGCCAACGGAGAATTCACCGAGCCGCTGCTGTGCCGGGCAAAGGCATTGCGCGAACAGATCGTTGCGGCGCGCCTGGGCAAATACGGTATCGACGAGGGTGCATCGCCGCCGCCGCTACCGACCGGCAGAAAGATTGTCCTGGCGGTCGGGCAGGTTGCCGATGACCTGGCGGTAACCCGCAACGGGCAATCCGGCATGAGCGATTTCATGCGCCGAGTTCGCCGATGCGAGCCAGACGCTTTCATCATCTATCGGCCGCATCCCGACGTCATGGCCGGTCTGCGCAATGGTACGGTCCCGGGGGCCGAGGATGCCGATCTTGTGCTTGGTAGCGGATCGCTGCTCGCCCTATTGGAGAAGGCCCATGCCGTTCATGTCTTCTCCTCGCTCACCGGATTCGAAGCCTTGCTGCGCGGCGTGGAGGTGACGGTACACGGCATGCCCTTTTATGCCGGCTGGGGTTTGACCCGGGACCTTTGCCCGGTTCCGGCGCGCCGAGGCCGTCCGCTGTCGCTCGACGCGCTGGTTGCCGGCGCCTTGATCCTGGCGCCACGCTACCTTGATCCCGAGACTGAGTTGCCCTGTCCTCCAGAGGTGATCGTAGAACGGCTCGGCCGAACGAGCCGGCGGCCGTACAATGTATTGACCGGCCTTCGACGCGCCTATGGCGCAGCACGCCTGGCGATGCGGCCGGCAGTGAGGAGGCAGGGATGACTGCGCAGGAGCAGCGTCGCTTCCTCTTCCTGCAAGGACCGCATGGTTCGTATTTCGCTCGTCTGGGCGGCGCCCTGTCGGCACTTGGCCACAGCGTGTTTCGGATCAACCTGTGCGGCGGTGATCGGCTGGACTGGCCAAGTGCGGCGGTCGATTACCGCGGTACTCTGCGAAATTGGCCGGTCTTCTTCGATGATTTCATCGTTGATCACGGCATCACGGATGTCGTGCTTTTCGGCGACTGCCGGCCGCATCATTCCAGCGCGCACGGAATGGCGAAAGTCCGAGGCCTCCGGGTCCACGTGCTGGAGGAAGGGTATATCCGCCCCGACTACGTCACGCTGGAAGAGGGCGGCGTGAACGGACACTCCCGAATGTCGCGAGATCCCTTGTGGTTCCGTGCAGAGGCACGGCGATTGCCGCCCGAGCCGGAACATGATCCCGTGCCATCCAGCTTTCGGCGTCGGGCGGAAGAGACGATCAGCCATCTGCTGGCAACGATGCTGCTGACCCCGGCTTACCCATTCTACCGGACGCATCGGCCGCATAATCCTCTGGTCGAAGCGGCGGGTTGGGGGCTGTGGGCGGCCAACAATAAACGTGAGCGCAAGTTGTCACGGCGAACACTGGAGCAGGTGCTGCCGGAATGGGAGGATCATCCGATCTTTCTTGCGCCTTTGCAGCTGAATTCGGACTATCAGCTTCGCGTTCATTCGCCCTTTGGCGACATGCGTGCCGCGCTGCGCTTCATCATCAAGAGCTTTGCACGCGGCGCCCCGTCCGGCAGTCGTCTGCTCGTGAAGCGCCATCCCCTCGATAATGGCCTCGTTCCATGGCGCCGGATTACCCAGAATCTGGCGCGGCATTACGGAGTGGAAGACCGGGTCTTCTACATTTCCGATGGCGATATCGCGATGCTGCTGCCGATCATGGTCGGCGCCGTGATGGTCAACAGCACGGTGGGAACGCTGGCGCTGAACCACGGCGTCCCGGTCGCGGTGCTCGGACACGCCGTCTATGACGTCGATGGCGTGGTTCATCGCGGCGCGCTGGACGATTTCTGGCCTAATCCCCCCCAGCCTGACGCCGATCTTTGGGCGGCCGTGCGCAGGGTGTTCGTTGATCGATCGCTGGTGCACGGCGGCTTCTTGAGCGAAGAAGGTCTGGCCATGCTGGTGGAGAACGCCATCCCGCGTCTGACCGCACCGGAAATGTCGCCGGCGAGCGCCGATAACGTGACCCGGATTGCCCATTGGCGCTGAAACCGTTTCGCGCGCCGGCGCAGATGCTGTTCAGCAAGGGACTGCCCGGCACCGGCCGGCATAGTCGTCGTGCGCGCCGGCCAATCGTATTCGATCTCTCGCGCTTGCTCAGCCGTGCCTATCATCTGACGCCAACCGGCATCGATCGGGTGGAATATGCCTATGCCGTCGAACTGTTGAAACGAGTTCCCGACCGGCTGCGCTTCGCGGCGGTGCATCCGGCGGGCGGCTATTACGGACGGCTCGAAATAGGCGCGGTGAGACAATTTCTCGCTTTCACCCAGGCGCGCTGGCAGACACGGGGCGAGGCACAGGCTGAAGCAGTAAGGGCGCAAGCGATCCGGCACCTATTCGCGCTTCGCCCCCGAGCGGTTCCTGTGCCGTTAGGGCAACGCGTGTACCTCCAGGCCTCGCCGCATCACCTCGAGGACGGCAAGCTCGTGCGCAGTATCCTGCAGACCGAGCGCGCCCGCTTCGTGAACCTGGTTCACGACGTGATCCCGCTTGCCTATCCGGAATTCGCCCGTGCGAATGGCGCTGCGCTCCACGCGCGGCGCATCCGCACGATCGACCGCTTCGCCGACGGGATAGTCGCCAATTCCCAGGCCACACTGGATGAGCTGCAGCCGCATCTGACGCCGCGGGCAGGGCGGCCGACCCGCGTCGCTCATCTGGGCTGTGAGTGGAGCGATCCTGTGCCAATGATCGATGGCGAGGGTAGCGAGCGGCCGTATTTTCTTTGCATCGGCACGATCGAGCCGCGGAAGAACCATCTGCTGTTGCTCAATGTGTGGCGGCGCATGGCGGAGAGCATGGGAGAGGCGGCGCCGCGCCTGATCCTCGTCGGCCGGCGCGGGTGGGAAAATGAGAACGTCATCGACTTGCTGGAGCGATCGGTGGCGCTGCGCGGCCATGTCGTGGAGCAGCCGGACGTAGATGATCGACAGCTCACGCGATTGCTTGGCGGCGCACGGGCGGTGCTGTTGCCTTCCTTCGCGGAGGGTTACGGGATGCCGGTAGCGGAGGCGCTTGCTGCCGGTGTCCCGGTGATTTGCAGCGACATCAGTGCGTTGCGCGAGGCGGGCGGCGACATGCCCGACTATCTCGATCCACTCGACGGTATCGGCTGGCTTCGGACGATCCTGGATTATGCGAGCCCAGTGTCTGCGCTGCGAGCCGCGCAATGTGAACGGATGCGCGGGTGGTCGCCCATGAGTTGGGCCCGTCATATGGACATCGTGCTCGATGTGGTCGAGGCGGTCGCCGATCAGCGGCGGTAGTCCGCTAGCGGATCACGTCCGCGTCAGAAGCAGCATCTGATCGATCACGGGAGATGCGTTCAGGACCTGATCGCGGGTGCGATCCTGTATCCCGCCGACCAGATCAACCTCGGCAAGATTGAAACCATAGGCCAGGATTTCGTCGAGGAAGCTGGCAGGATCGGCGTATCGAACGCCGGCAAACTCCAGCAGGATCGTCAGCGGTCGCTGCTGCTGCAGAATGCCTTCAAGACCTTTCCAGATGGCCTGCTCGGCCCCCTCCGCGTCGATCTTGATGAAATCTGCCTCAGATGCGCCGGCGATCCGATCGGCGCGTTGCAGGGGAACTTCCACCATTCCGGGGCCGGCGACGCCTTGCACGACATGGGCGTTCTTCGGTTCGTTCCGGGGCACGTCGAGTATGGCCGAGCCGCCTTGGTCTCCCAACGCAACTTCATAGACGCTGGTGCGTCCGTCGAAGCCGTTGACCGCAACCGAGCGACGCAGCAGTTCCGCGATGGGCGGGTTGGGCTCAAAGGAAAGAACCTTTCCCTCCGGCCCGACGAGATCCGCCAGAAGAAGCGAAAAGTACCCGCAATGGGCACCGACATCCATGGCGGTCATGCCGGGCTTGATCAGGCCGACGATCGCCTCCGTGTTCCACATCTCCCAATAGCCATCCAGCATGAGGTGGCTGGCGACGCCGATGTCCTTGGTGTCGACGAACATCTTGTAACGGCCGAGCACGCGGCAGATCGCGGTATGATCCCCGAGATAGGCCGTTTGGCACAGCCCGCGGATGACGGCCTCATGCCGCCAGCGATCGCCGGACCTGAGCGCCCATATGTCAAAAATCGCGCCCTGTGCCTCGCCCTGGCGGCGAATGTCCGCGGGGGTTGCTTGATGATCCAGGAAGCGCATTGTTCATCCTTAGCCCGCAGGCACCCGTTCGGAAACCTAGCGTGTCGCGCCCGGCGTTACGCGATCGTCGCCTCGGTCGAGGCGCGAACGACGATGCCAAACGGGCCGGGTGCCCGTTCTAGATCGGCATGACGAACCTGAGCCGCAATATGGCCTTGGGCGGCAAGCTCCAAAACGATCCGGTTCAGACCATGCCTGTCCAGGTTCGGGCCGGTAGTGGCAAGCAGGATGACCAGGCCGCCCGGCCGAACGCGTCCGAGCAGATCATCGATCATCTTTGCTGCTCGTCCGGCGTCGGCCGATCCGAACAGATCACTGCGCGTATAGATGAAATCGAAGCCAATTCCTTCTCCCGGCGTGCTGAAATGCGCTGAACATGCAGCATCCATGGTTCCACCCGGTGCGACAAAGATGGATTGAACATTGCATCCCGCCTCGGTGGCGATCCGAGCGATGGGCTCCGCACCGGCGGACAGCGCCAGCCCCCGCGCACCGGCCTCCAGCCGGCCATATTGCTCCAAAACACGGAGAATATAGGCCGCTTCCCAGGTTTCGACCGGCGATGCGCCGGCCGGTAGCTGCGCGCCGAGGCGGGCGAAGTCCGGTTCGTGGATCTGATCCGTTGTGAACCCTTGGGACACTGGCCAAGCGAGTTGCGGCGAATCGCTGCTCACCATCGCACCTGCCCGGCGGGCCTTGAGGCGGCCGAAGAGGCTGCGCGTGCGGGCAGGATCCTCAAGCTCGGCGACGCGCCCCGAGACCGTTATGCTGAGCCCGCGCGCCTGCGCCTCGCACTCGCCAAAGACATAGCCGGTCACCGCATAGGTTGCGCCCGGCACGGCCTCGAACGGCAGCTTGATGCTTCGCGGTGCGGCCGCCAACGAGGGCAGGAGCGCGGTAAGCTTTCCGCGCTCCGTGACCAGCGGCTGCCCGTCCGGCAGGTGCTGGAAGATGCGCACCGCGATCATCCCGACACTGGCGACCAGATCGTCAAACGCGATTTCCGCAAGCGCGGGGCCCGCCGGAACCGCGACATAAGCGCTGTGAAAGACGTAATTGGTGTCCGTGCTTCGCTCAGGTCCGCCAAGCGAGCGGATGCGGCTCCGCTGAGCCGGCCAGTAGCCAAAGGGATCAAGCGTTTGGACGGTCATTCGCAAACCCTAGGCGAGTGTGCGCGCGCGTGGCAATCGTGCGAGCCGCCTTGTCACCCGGCAACGAAGACGCCATTCACGATCCATGCGGGGGCGATCATGACACGCAGGATGCGGCGAGATCCTCGGGCAGGTCAGCGGCCCGTCGTGCCACCGTTGGAGCCACTCCAGAGCGGGCCAAACGAAGCGATGGCGCTGCGCGATGTCGAAGCGCCGCGCCATGCTCGACCGACGCTGACAGAGGAACAGCTCCGCCCGACGGAACGCTGGAGGAAAATTCGGGCGCTGGCCGAAGCCTTTGCCCATGAACGCGGGACTGGTGAAGTCATCGCCGCTGGGCTTGCCTATCCGCTGGATGCGTATGATCAGTTCCGCCGTGACGTGGCGATACGTCCGCCGCCGGCCCCGGCGCAGCCATCTCCGCCGATCAGGGTGCTGGTGGACGCCAGGCGGGCGGCGCCGTTCCTTCTGCGGGCAACCCTGCGGAGCCTGCAGGATCAGTCGATCAGTGACTGGTCCGCCACTGTGCTTGCCTCCGAGGAGCTGCGCGTCGCGCCCGTCGCTTCGTTCGCCCAGACCGACGAGCGCGTTGCGTTCGCGCCTTGGGACTTGGAACAGGATGCGGGCGAGGGGATCGCGATCCTGCTGGACGCGGGCACGGTGCTGGATCCCGAAACGCTTGCGTGGCTGTCCTTTGTCTTGCTTCGGACCGGTGCCGGAGCAGCCTATGCCGACCATGACCTCGGCGTGGCAGATCCGGCCTTTCGCATATTGCGCGCCGATCCGGTCTTGTACGGCACTTTCGACGAGGCGCTGATTGCCGCGGGTCCTGCGCCGGCAGTGATTGCCGTGTCCGGCGCCATTGAGAAGATCAACGAGAATGGAGTGCGCGATCGGCGGGCGATGCTGATCGATGCAGGTCGGCGGGGCAGCGTGGCACATGTGCCGCGACTGCTGGCCACGCAGCTCAGCCTGCCACTTGTCGCCAGAACCGGGCGAGCAGAGCCGGATGATGCAAAACCAGGTCGCCTGGCACCGCTGGTCCTACCCGAGCCCCTGTCGATCCCGTCTGTGCCGCGAGACGATCGGATCGCGGTGGTGATCCCCACGCGAGACGGGGCCGGCCTGCTATCGCGAGCGATCGCGGCGCTCCGTGCGACGGCGCGGCAGCCCGAGCGGCTGGACATTGTGGTGGTCGATAATCGAAGCATCGCCGCCGATACCGCTACTCTATTCCGCCGACTGGAGAAGGAACGCACAGCACGGATTGTGCCGTTCGACGCGCCGTTCAACTGGTCGCTGGCATCGAACCTGGGCGCTGCTTCAAGCGATGCGCCGTTGATCGTCTTCGCCAACAATGATGTGGAGATGCTCTCGCCAGGTTGGGACGATGCGGTCGCTGACGCTTTGAGCGCGGCTCAGGTCGGCGCGGTCGGCGCACGGCTGCTTTATCCCGACCGAACGATCCAGCACGCCGGCATCGCCTTCGGCTTCGGGCCTGGTGGCGCGGAGCATGAGGGGCGCGGCATCCCGGCCGTGGATCCTGGCCCCGGTCGGCGCTACGCCATCAGACATGCGGTGTCAGCGCTGACGGGCGCATTTCTGGCGGTGAGGCGGGGAGATTTTCACCGGGTCAACGGGTTCGATGCAGGGCGGCTGATGATCGCGCATAGCGACGTTGATTTCTGCCTGCGCCTCCGCGAACTCGGCCGAACCATCCTTTACTGCCCTGAGATCGAGGCGATCCATCACGAAGGCGCCACGCGGGGACGAAACCAGACAAAGGTGGCGATTGCCTGGGACGAAGGCGAGCGCATGGATCTGCTTGAGCGCTGGGGAGCAGCGTTGGCCGAAGATCCCGGCATCAGCCCGTATTGGCAGCGCGGTGAACGGCCGTTTGATCTGCTTCGGGAGCCGACGACGCGGGAAATCCTGGCGCAGATCGACCGGAGCGCCAGCGATTACCCATGGATGCCAAGTCGGTCTGACCCATCATGAACAAGTCTGACCGTGCGGCCGTGGGCACATGGCTTAACACCGTGTCTTATATCGATTAGCCGCTAAAGCGGGGCAGGCGTCGCAAACGGGGGTAAGATGGTCCGGAGCTTTTTCGCGCGAGCGGCAGCGACGCTTGGGCTTCCGGGCGGCTACTCAGCGTCAAGCGGCAGGTACCGCCTTCTTGGCGACAGAGCACGCGACGCTGGCGACTGGGCGGGCGCGGCGGAGCAATATCGAACGTACCTGCAAACCGACCCCTCATCCTTCGCGATCTGGGTTCAGTTGGGCCATGCATTGAAGGAGTCTGGCGACCCGGAAGGAGCCGAGGACGCGTACCTTCATGCAGCGAAGCTCGACCCGGAGGATTCTGATCTCGCCCTGAACCTGGGTCATCTGATGAAGTTCATGCGTCGGCGGTCGGAGGCGGAGCGCTATTATGCACGCAGCTTTGACATCGACGGCAACCTTGCTGCTCGTGCTGAACTGGAATCGCTGGGAAAGGTCCCCGAGCGTGATCTCTCGGCGCGACGGGTGCGAAGCGACCGACAATTGGTCGGCAGCGTGGATAGGGTGGATGGTCGGGTCGTGCGAGGCTGGGCGGTTGAACCCGACCCATCGAAGGGGCCTGCTGAAATCGAGATCGTGATCGCGGACGGACGGATCATCGGCTCAGGCACGGCAACGCAGTTGCGCCCGGACGTCGTCAAGGCCGGCTATACCAAGGCTCCGACCGGGTTCACGCTGTTCGTCGATGCGGAGGATCTTGCGGGTGAGACGGTGCGGGCTGATGTCCGGCTGCGGTCCACTGGAGACGTTCTCGATGGATCGCCACTGACGATAGCCATACCGAGTTCAGCGGATGCGGAGGCAGCGCGGCGGGTTACAGCGGCGCGCCACATGTTCGCCAAGCCGCTCGCAAAGGTTGGCGGTGAGCACGCCATTTTCGTGGCTTATGCTGACACAGGAGTGCTTCAGCCATTCGTCAGGAACTTCCTGCGGCTGCTGACTGAAGAAGGCATTTCGGTGTCCCTGGTCGTAAACGCGGACCGACCAGTGATGCTTGACGATGAACTGCTGGATATCGTTTCCAGTGCCGTCGTCCGCGAGAACAAGGGGTACGACTTCGGTGCCTGGGCACATATGTTGCGCCTGGAGCCTTGGCTTTATTCGGCCGACTGCCTCTATGTCATAAACGACAGCATCTTCGGCCCAAGCAGCTCGGCCGCCTTCTCTGAGCTGATCAGCCGAATCCGGAAGAACGATGCGGATCTTGTCGGCCTAACCGAATCACTTGAGCGTGGCTGGCATCTGCAAAGTTACTTCTTTCGCGTCAGCGCGGATCTGCTTGCCTCCTACGCCTTTCACTTGTTCGTCAATTCAGTTCAGGTGATTACGGACAAGGACGCCATCATCAACAGATATGAAGTGCCTTTGACGGAGCGCGTCTGCGAAGCCGGTTTCACGGCGGACAGCATCTTCAAGGTCGATGAGGCGCGCAACCCGACGTTGTTCGCGTGGAAACGTCTCCTCACGGCGGGCTTTCCGTTCGTGAAGACGTCGCTCCTTCGGAATAGCTTTGGCTATGTCAGCACCAAAGGACTGGACAGGGAATTGAGCCGCGCTGGGTTCGACCCGGACCTGCGCGATGCCACGCGCGACTATTTCACGAGCGAGCCTCTTCCCGCATCAGGGTATCCGCTGCTTGCCCGTCCGCTGCCCAGCAACGCTGCGGAAGGGTTGCCGGCCAAGCCCTATAAGGTTGCCTTTTACGGCCCGTGGAACTTCGACAACGGCTTGGGGGCTGCCAGCCGGGGCATTATTGCCGCCATCAGAAAGGCCGGCGTGCGACTGAACCTGCATCCGATCCGCAAGCCCTTCCACGTTCACAAGCCGCTCGTTCCGCCGCACGATGTCACTGACTTCGACGGGGCTGCCGATGTCGCAATCGTTCATCTGAACCCCGATTCCTGGCACCTGCTGACCGAGGATCAACGAGCGCAGATCAGTCAGGCGCGCCGACGCATCGGCTATTGGGTGTGGGAAATGGAGCAGCTGCCGCCCGGTTGGCAGCGCGAGTTTGCATCCGTTGACCGAATCTGGGCGCCGAGCAGCTATAACGCGGACGTGTTTGCGGCCGAGGGGCGAGCCCCTGTGGACGTCATCCCGCATGTGGTACCGGTCGCCAACGATCTGCTTGGCAGCGGATCCTCGATCCGCGAGGCGCTGGATCTTCCTGGCGATCGCCGCATGATCCTCTACATCTTCGACGGCGCCAGCTATCTTGTGCGTAAGAATCCCGCAGCGTTGATCCACGCATTTGCAGCCTCCGGACTGGCCCAGCGGGGCTGGACTCTGGTTCTTAAAACCAAGCACCTTCTGGATCGTCCGGGAGAGGGCAGGGCTCTCGCCTTGCTTGCCGAGGAGACCGAGGGCGTTCTGCTGCTCAATCGCTCGCTGAGCAGCCACGAAGTGTCGGACCTTGTGTCGTCGTGCGACATCTACGCCTCTCCCCATTGCTCGGAAGGGTTCGGCCTTACCGTTGCCGAGGCGATGGCGGCCGGTCGCGTGGTACTGGCCACCGATTACGGCGGGACCCGTCAGTTCCTCGACCATAGTTGTGGTTTTCCGGTGGCGGCACAGCCGTGGACGCTGGAGGAAGACTTCGGTCATTACTTCCGCGGCGGAACATGGGCTCGCATCGATCAAGCCGCGCTGGCGGAGGCGCTTGTCGCCGCTGCCGAACGGGTCGAGGCGGGTGATGAGACGATTGGCGCGGCCGCCCGCGCCCGAGTGGCTGAAAAGCTATCAATCGAGGCGGTCGGCTCGGCCATCGCTGCAAGCCTTGATGCGCTGTTCTCTGATCGGGAGAGGGTGCGGCATATTGTTCCAAGGATAGAGGACGGCGGAATGGGCATTCCGTTATCCAGCGCCGGTACAATCATCGACCGGCAATCCGTGGCCTTGAAGGTGCTGCCGCTCGCAGCGGGATCGCTCGTGCCGACGCGCACGGGTCTTGTCGACGTCGCGAACGAACCGGAAGACTGGCTGCTGATCGCTCCGGAAGACGCACGTATCCACCCGATGACGGCGACCATTCTGGCTCGATGCGCGGCCGCCCGCCCGGACGTAGCGCTCTTTTACGCAGACGATGTCGCATTTGGTGAAGACACGTTGCTGCAACAGGTGCGCTTGAAGCCGCAGTTCGATCGGACGCTGCTGGCAGCGCAGGATTATGTCGGAGCGCCGCTGTTCGTCCGCGGATCTGCTTTGCACGAGGCTGGCGGTTTGCGGCCGGAGTTGGGTGATGCGGCATTGTTTGATCTCGTGCTGCGGTGCGCGGAACGGGGCTTTTCGATCGGCGGCATTCCCGAAGTGATGCTGGTTCAAAGCGGCCGTCGCATCCTTGCGCCCGTGGACGACCGCTGTGCCCTGCTCCAGCGTTCGCCACTTTATGCGGGCTATGAAGTTTCGGAGGGGCAGGCGGCAGGTGCCCTGCAACTCTCCGCTCGGTTCGGTGCGGAGCTGCCTCATGTAACGTTGTGCATTCCCACTCGCCGTACGTCGGTGGCCAGTGACGAGGGCACCTACATCGAACGGTTGCTGCGCAGTCTCGCGCAAGTCGACTGGCCGGCGGACCGCTTGACTGTGCTGGTCGGGGACGATGTCGCGGGCACGCCGATCTGGGCTGACGCCGATTGGCCCTTCCGCTTGCGAAGGATCGAGACCGGGCGAGCAGCGGGCGAGCCCTTCAACTTTGCAGCCAAGATGAACCTGCTATGGCAGTCTGCGGAGAGCGAGCTGATCGTTCTACTGAACGACGATGTCGTCGCGCTTGATCAAGAGTGGCTACGTGCTCTCATTGGCTTCGCGGCGGATCGCGATGTCGGTGCGGTGGGGCCGCGCCTGTTGTACGACGACGGAACGATCCAGCACGCCGGCATCTACGGTGGCATCCACGGGACATGCGTCCATGCGTGGCTCGGCGCTAAGGCTGGAGAGCCGACCTATCAGAATTGGGCCATCACTCAGCGCGAAGTGTCCGTCGTCACGGGTGCTGTCCTGGCGACCCGCCGGAGCGTTCTTGAGCTGGTTGGCGGCTTTGACGAGCGGTTCAGCCTGGAGTTCAACGACGTCGATCTATGTTTGAAGATTCGGCAGCAGGGCTTTCGTATCATCTACAATCCTGTCGCCGAACTCATTCATTCCGAAAAGAAATCCCGTGGCGAGATCGCACCCCCCGGAGATCAGCTGGCGCTATTTCTAGCGCGGTGGGGCGACTGGCTGACAGACGATCCGGCTTTGCCGCCCCGAATGCGCCGCGACATGCTCGACCTGACGCCAGCGGTGGACGGCGGTGACTGGTTCGTCTGATCGCGAAGACTGCGACGATCCGTAACCTGTTGATCACGCAGCTTTTCGCACTTTGGGGCGTCGCGGAGGCCCGTTGGCAGGAGACAATCTTACCGTGCGGTTTCTGTGCGTGCCGTTTGATCGCTCCTGAAGCGATGATGCGAGCGCAATGCTAACTGAACTGACAGGTGGAACGATATCCGCCTGTCACCTCACTTGGCACGGCGCGCGAGAAACAGAATGCTGCTCATTGTAGCGACGGCGCCAATGCTCGCCGCAGCGAACAGAACGGTATTAGCTGCTTCCATAACCCTCTCCTGAAAACGCCGGCTTGCCGGTCCTTATTGTCACGAGACTGACGGACACCGATCTCTTGTGCAAGAGCTGAATGCGAAGCCATCGAGGAAGGAGGCGTAAACGCTGCTGCTGAACATGGCGCGCCCGGCAGGAATCGAACCTGCGGCCCCAAGCTTAGAAGGCTCGTGCTCTATCCAACTGAGCTACGGGCGCGCACCGGCGTCTGTTAGCGTGGATTGCGGGAGAGTGAAACCATCGGCATGATCCTCGCATGACCGAGGGGGCAAGACCGTACCGAGTTTCGGCGACCAAGTTGCATGGGCAGAGCCTGAGATACTACGATTTCGTCATGGCGGCGTTTGTTGCCGTGCTGTTGCTCTCCAATGTGCTCGGCGCGGGGAAGGTAGCCCAGATCTGGTTGCCGGGCGTTGGCTTCTGGCCGTTCGGCGCGGGGATCCTGTTTTTCCCCGTCAGCTACGTCATCGGCGATGTATTGACGGAAGTGTACGGCTACGCGCGCGCGCGACGCGTGATCTGGGCTGGCTTCGCCGCCACGGTGTTCATGGCGCTGATGGCCTGGGTGGTGGTGGCTCTGCCACCGGCGCCGGACTGGACCAACCAAGCCTCCTATGAGGCTGTGTTCGGCCAAGTGCCCAGGATAGTTTTTGCGAGCATGTGCGCCTTTTGGGCGGGCGAGTTCGTAAATTCCTATGTTCTTGCCAGGCTGAAGGTCGCGACGGGAGGGCGACATCTTTGGATGCGCACGATCGGTTCAACGATCGCGGGGCAAGGGATCGACAGCCTGATCTTCTATCCGCTCGCCTTTCTTGGCGCGGAGGGCTGGACTACCGGGCTCGTTCTTACCGTGATGTTCACACAGTGGGTTCTGAAAGTGTCGTGGGAGGTGCTGCTGACCCCGTTCACCTATGTCGTGGTTGGGTGGTTGAAGCGGGCGGAGGGCATGGATGTGTTTGACGAGGAGACGGACTTCAATCCCTTCGGCACCCGCGTCTGAGGCGGTTCGCCGAGAGGGCCGAGTCAAATGCAATAACTGACGTATCGCTGCCGATGGAGGGATCGGTTGCGATCCTCGCGCGAAGAACTGCCGGGCTCGCGATCAGTTGACGAGATCCAGCAACCCTTCAAACAATCGCCGCCCTTCCACGCCACCATGAGCGGCCTCGATCCGACGTTCCGGGTGCGGCATCATGCCAAGAACATTGCCGGCATCATTCAAAATGCCAGCGATGCCGCGGGCAGAGCCGTTCACGTCCTCGGCATAGCGGAAGGCGACGCGGCCTTCGCCTTCGAGGCGATCGAGCGTTTCCTGATCGGCGACATAATTGCCGTCGTGATGCGCAACCGGGATCTTGATCGTCTCTCCGGCCGAATAGCGGCTAGTGAACGCGCTCTGCGCATTCTCTACGGTCAGGGCGACATCGCGACAGACGAAATTGAGACCCGCATTGCGCATGAGTGCGCCGGGCAGCAGACCCGATTCAGTCAGGATCTGAAATCCGTTGCAGACGCCCAGTACGGACACGCCAGCGGCCGCCTTTTCGGACACCGCGCGCATGATCGGAGAGCGCGCCGCCATGGCGCCGGAACGAAGATAATCACCGTAGGAAAAGCCGCCCGGCACGGCGATCAGGCCGATGCCGTCTGGCAGCTCGGTGTCGCCATGCCACACCATCGCTGGCTTCGTGCCAGTGACTTCCTCCAGCGCCGCGGCGAGATCGCGGTCGCAGTTGGAGCCGGGGAAGACGACAACCGCCGTCTTCATGCGCGCTCGACCCGATAGTTCTCGATCACCGTGTTCGCCAGCAACTGGCGGCACATGGCATCGATCTGCGCGTCGTCGATCGACTCGGCGACTTCCAGCTCGATCAGCTTCCCGACACGAGCCCCTTCGACCCCGTTGAAGCCGAGGCCGGAGAGAGCGTGCTCGATGGCCTTCCCCTGGGGATCAAGGACACCGGGCTTTAGCGTGACGTAGATGCGCAGCTTCATGGTGGTGCCCGCTATTCGAACCGCCCGCGGATCGCAACCTCCTCGCAGGTCGAGGAGGGGCGTCGCGGGCGATGTGGCTGTCATTTCCCGCGACGTTCGCGATGCTCGGCCATGTCGAGGATGGCCGTTTCGCCACCTTCGGGCAGAAGCCCGAGGCGACGGGCAACCTCTTGATAAGCCTCTACCTCGCCGCCCAAGTCGCGGCGGAAGCGATCCTTGTCGAGCTTCTCGTTGGTGGTCATGTCCCACAGTCGGCAGCCATCAGGGCTGATTTCGTCGGCGAGGATGATCCGGCCGTAATCATTGTCCCAGATGCGCCCGAACTCGAGCTTGAAGTCCACCAGACGGATGCCGATGCCGGCGAACAGGCCCGACAGGAAGTCGTTCACCCGGATCGCCAGGTCGGCGATGTCGTGCATCTCGTCCTGGCTGGCCCATCCGAAGGCGGCGATATGTTCGTCCGAGATCATCGGATCGCCCAGCGCATCGTCCTTGTAGCAATATTCAAGGATCGTGCGGGGCAGCTGGGTGCCTTCTTCGATGCCGAGGCGCTTGCTGAGCGAGCCGGCCGCGACATTGCGCACGATCACCTCGATCGGCACGATTTCCACCTGCCGGATCAACTGCTCGCGCATGTTGAGGCGGCGGATGAAGTGGGTCGGCACGCCGATATTGCCCAGGAGCGTGAAGATATGCTCCGAAATGCGGTTGTTCAGGACGCCCTTGCCGTTGATCGTGCCCTTCTTCTGAGCGTTGAAGGCAGTCGCGTCGTCCTTGAAATACTGGATCAAGGTGCCGGGCTCGGGCCCCTCGTACAGGATCTTGGCCTTGCCTTCGTAGATTTGCCGGCGCCGCGCCATCGCATCACCCCTGAAATGGACAGCCCCGGCGACGCGACGGATCGGCGCGGCCGGGGCGGGAATCGCCC
>NZ_LSKH01000146.1:0-3056 GCF_001557395.1 Sphingomonas sp. CCH5-D11
CCCCTGCTCGTCCTGCGTGAAGCCGGCCGCGCGCGGCGTTTCGATGAACACCGCCGTCCAGGGCGCGCGCAGCCCGTCGGCGACGCGCTTGGCCGCGCGCACCATCAGGTCCGCGCCGGGCAGCTCGTTGATCGCCACCACGATCCGCTCGCTCCCCGCCCAGGTGCCGCCCAGCCCCAGCGCGCGCACGTCCTCCAGCATCCGCGCGTCCACCGCCTGCGCGGCGCGGCGCAGCGCAAGCTCGCGCAGCGCGGACAGGTTGGAGCGGGAGAAGAAATGCCCCAGCGCGCGGGTCGCTTCCTCCGGCAGATAGACCTTGCCCGCCTTCAGCCGCTCGATCAGCTCGTCGGGCGGGATGTCGACCACCTCGATCTCCGCCATCTCCAGCACCCGGTCGGGCACCGTCTCGCGCACGCGGATGCGGGTGAAGCTGGCGACGACGTCGTTCAGGCTTTCGACGTGCTGGATGTTGACCGTGGAATAAACGTCGATACCGGCGGCGAGCAGTTCCTCCACATCCTGGTATCGTTTGGGATGGCGGCTGCCCGGCGCATTGGTGTGCGCCAGCTCGTCGACCAGCACCAGGCGCGGTCGCCGCGCGAGGATCGCGTCCAGATCCATCTCGTGCAGCGTGCGCCCTTCATAGGCGGAGGCGCGCCGCGGCATGATCTCCAGCCCGCGGGTGAGCGCCTCCGTCTCGGCGCGGCCGTGGGTTTCCACCACGCCGACCACCACGTCCACGCCGTCGCGCCGCCGCGATGCGCCCTCGGCCAGCATCTCATAGGTCTTGCCGACGCCCGGCGCGGCCCCCAGAAAGATCTTCAAACGGCCGCGGCCCTCCTGCACCGCCTGGCGCAGAAGGGCATCGGGATCGGGGCGAATGCCGTCGGAGGGGAAGTCGGAAACCGCCATCAGTCGCTGCGCGCCCCCGGCCCGCGATCACGCGCCAGCCGGTCGAGCGCCTGGTTGAGCGCCAGCACGTTCACATGCGGCGCGCCCAGCGGCGAGGCGCGCGTCTCACCGGCCACCAGCGCGCGCACCTCCGCCGGCGGCAGCCCGCGCACCCGCGCCACGCGCGCCGCCTGCGCCAGTGCAGCCTCGGGCGACAGGTCCGGGTCGAGCCCCGATCCGCTGGCGGTGGCAAGGTCGGCCGGCAGCGGCCCCGTCACGCCCTCGGCCCGGCGCGCGGCGACATCGGCGCGCACCCGGTCGGCCAGCGCCTGCGACGTTGGCCCGAGGTTAGATCCCGAGGAGGCGAGCCCGTCATAGCCGCTTCCCGCCGCCGAAGGGCGCGTCCGGAAATAACCATCGGCGGTGAAGGCCTGGCCCACGATGCGCGATCCGATCACCGCGCCGTTGGCGCCGCGCACCAGGCTGCCGTTTGCCTGTTCCGGGAACAGCGCCTGGCCGATCCCCGTCATTGCCAGCGGATAGGCGAGGCCGAGCAGGGCGGCGAACAGGATCGTCATCACGATCGCCGGCCGCAATGCGGAGGAGAAATCCTTACCCATGTTCTGTTGTCCTTACGCGAGACCGAGGCCGCCGACCAACAGGTCGATGATCTTGATGCCGATGAACGGCGCCACCAGGCCGCCGAGGCCATAGATGGCGAGATTGCGCGCCAGCAGCGGGCCGGCGCCCATCGGCCGGTACGCCACGCCCTTCAGCGCCAGCGGCACCAGGCAGGGGATGATCAGCGCGTTGAAGATGATCGCGCTGAGGATCGCGCTTTCGGGCGTCGCCAGCCCCATCACGTTCAGGACGCCCAGCCCCGGATAGAGCGCGACGAACATCGCCGGGATGATGGCGAAATATTTCGCCACGTCATTGGCGACGGAAAAGGTGGTCAGCGCGCCGCGCGTCATCAGCAATTGCTTGCCCAGGCCGACGACCTCGATCAGCTTGGTCGGGTCGCTGTCGAGGTCGACCATGTTGCCCGCCTCGCGCGCGGCCTGGGTGCCGGTGTTCATCGCCACGCCGACATCGGCCTGCGCCAGCGCCGGCGCGTCGTTGGTGCCGTCGCCGCACATCGCCACCAGCCGGCCGCCGGTCTGTTCCTGGCGGATCAGCGCCAGCTTGTCCTCCGGCGTCGCCTGGGCGAGGAAATCGTCGACGCCCGCCTCGGCGGCGATGGCGGCGGCGGTCAGCGGGTTGTCGCCGGTGATCATCACCGTGCGGATGCCCATCTGCCGAAGCTCGCCGAAGCGTTCGCGGATCCCCGCCTTCACCACGTCCTTGAGGAAGATCGCGCCGAGCAGCCGCCCGTCCCGCGCCACCGCCAGCGGCGTGCCGCCGGCGCGGCCGATCTCGTCGGTGATGCGGCGCAGCTCGGTCGCCGCCGCCGTCTCGCCGGCGCCCGGATGCGCGCGCAGGATCGAATCCACCGCCCCCTTCTGGATCAGCGTGTCGCCGGCGCGGATGCCGGATACGCGCGTCTGCGCGGTAAAGGGGATCACCTCCGCGCTGGCCGGCATCTGCCGCTCCAGCCCGAAACGCTCGCGCGCCAGCGCCACGATGGAGCGGCCCTCGGGCGTCTCGTCCGCCAGGCTCGCCATGAGCGCGGCCTCGGCCAGTTCCGCCTCGCTCGCCCCGCCCACGGCGCGAAACTCGCTCGCCTGGCGGTCGCCGATCGTGATCGTGCCGGTCTTGTCGAGCAGCAGCACGTCGACGTCGCCCGCCGCCTCCACCGCGCGGCCCGATTTCGCCAGCACGTTGAACCGCACCAGCCGGTCCATGCCCGCGATGCCGATCGCCGACAGCAGCGCCGCGATGGTCGTGGGGATCAGCGTGATGAGCAGCGCGGCCAGGATCGCCACGGGGATGCTGCCCCCGGCATAAGCGGCAAAGGCCGGCACCGTCCCGACCGCGATCAGGAAGATGATGGTCAGCCCGACGAGCAGGATGGTCAGCGCCACTTCATTGGGCGTCTTCTGCCGCTCCGCCCCCTCGACCAGCGCGATCATGCGATCAAGGAAGCCCTTGCCCGGCTCCACCGTCACCCTGACGCGGATCTCGTCCGAAATGACGCGGGTGCCGGCCGTCACGGCGGATCGGTC
>NZ_LSKH01000147.1:0-12078 GCF_001557395.1 Sphingomonas sp. CCH5-D11
CACCTGCCCGCCAACCCTTCTGCCCGATGCGATGCGTTCCGGGCGACAGGTCGTGCCCGGTCACAACAGCGCTCAGCTCGCGCTCGAACCCCTCCAGGATCGCCTGCTTGTTCCAGCGCGCCGCCGCTCGCGCCTGGGCATTCTCACCCAGTCGCGCGCGCAGCGGTGCGTCCTCGATCAGCCGGATGATGGCATCGGCAAAGGCCGGCGCATCATGCGGCGGCACGATCAGCCCGCAGTCGCTGAGTTCGCGGCCAAGATCCGTGTTCGGCGCAACCGTGGCCACCACCGGGCGTCCCGACGCCAGCATGTTCGGCAGTTTGGACGGCAGCACCAGATCGGCCACCCCGGCGATCTGTGGCAGAACGTGGATCGTCGCCAGTCCCAGGAGATCGCCGAGCCGCTCCGCCGGCTGCAGGTCGAAGAACCTCACGTTGTCACAGTCGCCAACGCTGTCGACCAATTCCTGGCGCCGCGGGCCATCACCGCAGATCACGAACATCAGGTCGTCGCGGTGCGCCAACAGGCGCGCCGCCTGCGCGATGATCTCCACCCCCTGCTTGGCGGCGATATTGCCCGAATATAGCGCGACGAACGGCCGTGCGATTTGCCATTCCACGCGATAGGAGGACGGCCGCTCGATAGGCGTCACATCGGGCCGCGCCCAGTTGGGAAACTCGACAATGCCCTGCGGCGAAGCGCGCGCCATCGCCAGATGCCGGCACATGGCGGGCGAGATGCTGCTTACCCGGTCGCCACGCAGCGCCAGCCGCTGCACGACCTGCGCCAGGCCCTTCACCCAAAGCGATCGGCCGATCTGGCCCGTAGCGATCGCCATTTCCGCTTCAAGGTCCTGCACATGAACCCAGAGCGGGAGCCGGAAAAGCTTGGCACAGATGCTGGCGCCCGCCGCCGCCAGTGCGGATGGAATGATCGCCACCATTGCGTCGGGTCGCCGTCGCACCATCAGTACGCCGACGATCAGCAGGGCCAGTACGGCAAAGCTCAACAAATGAACCACGCGCCGGATGGTTGTTGGTACAGACGGCACATAATAGGGCAGGCGAATAACTCGGACGCCATTTTCGACCGTCCGCCATATTCGCAGTCGTTGATAACGCGAC
This sequence comes from Sphingomonas sp. CCH5-D11, assembly GCF_001557395.1. Lineage (NCBI taxonomy): Bacteria > Pseudomonadati > Pseudomonadota > Alphaproteobacteria > Sphingomonadales > Sphingomonadaceae > Sphingomonas > Sphingomonas sp. CCH5-D11. Next base: position 1,125 of record NZ_LSKH01000147.1, read on the forward strand.
GTGACTTTCCAGTGCGGATATGAAGGTACGCCACACACCACGCGCACCTCATATCCTGCCTGCGCGAGAGTCTCGGCCATGCCGGTGGTACATGGACCGACCCCTATTGGCTCTGGCGCATAGTTCGGCCCGACGATCAATATACGATGCCGTTTCGTCATGGCCTTAGAGCCGGAATTACGTCCGGGTTGATACTTAGATACCCCGTTGAAGCCCCCTTCTTCATCGGTTCTCCCCCCATATTCGCTGTTTTTTATACGAACATCTATCGTTCTTCCTGTTTGCTTAAGACATGTCTATCCGGCATTTACTAATCCAGATCAACAAAAAGCATTGAGGCGGCAGGGATAAAGCTCAGTCGACGCGTGCTGCTTGACCCGGAAACAGGATCTCCATAGCGGCCTGCCGCTTCGTGGGTTGGCAGGGTCGGGGATGATCAGGACGTCAGTGTTGATGATCATGGCATGCGCCGCCAGCGCCCCTGCCTGGGCGCAAGGCCGTGATCCCGCTCCCGATCAGCAGGAGACTGCCGACATTCTGGTCACGGCGGAACGGCGGGAGGAGCGCGCGCAGGACGTGCCGATCGCGCTTTCGGTCGTGACCTCGGACGCGCTGGAACAGCGGGGCATGGCCAATCTGGACCGGATCGGCGCGGCGGTGCCCAATCTTTACCTTGCCCGCAATTTCGGCACCAGTTCGGGCGCGCTCGTCTTTCTGCGCGGCGTTGGTGAAGGAGATTCGATCTTCACCAATGATCCGCCGGTCGGAATCTACGTCGACGACGTGATCCTGCCGCGCTCCACCGGCTCGTTGCTCGATCTGGTGGATGTGGATCGTGTGGAGGTGCTGCGCGGCCCGCAAGGTACGCTGTACGGGCGCAACACCAGCGGCGGCGCGATCAGGCTGGTGATGAAGCGGCCATCGCTGGACCGGGCAAGCGCAGTCGCTGACATCGCCGTGGGAAGTTACGGGCGTACCGACGCCAGAACCGCCGCGAACATTCCGGTGACGGACACGATCGCGCTGCGCGTCTCCGCCATCGCGCGCCACCAGCAAGGCTGGGGGCGAAATCTGACGAACGGTGCGCGGGTGAACGGCCAGGATCTTCTGGGCGCGCGCGCCGCGATCCTCTGGGCGCCATCGCCTGCGGCGACGATCTACGCGACGCTTGATCTCACGCGGGATCGATCCGGTCCCCGCTTCCCGCAGCGCTTCGCGCCCGATCCCGAGCGGCCGGGGCGGTACACGAACACCATCCTGGCGCCGGATGGCGACATCGACGCCTTCCCGTCCGCCGATACCGATCCGCTCAACAGCACCGACACCGGCGGCGCGTCGCTGCGGGCCGACTATCGCTTCGCCGGCGCGACGCTTACCGCGATCACCGGCTATCGCTGGCTGCAATCGCGCATCGGCTTCGATCAGACCGCCAATCCGCCGGGCAGCGGCGCGAACGTGATCCTGCTGCAGGATCAGGATCAGCACAGCTTCAGCCAGGAGGTGCACCTGGCCGGCGACGCCGTCGCCCACCGGGTCGAATGGCTGGTCGGCGGATATTATTTCAGCGAGCATAACGATCAGCTCACGGCGGTCAGCCTTGCCACCCCCACCGGTCCGGACGCGCGCTTCCGCAACGCGGATTTCTTCAATGCGCCCTCGCGCGGCGCCGGCACGAGCGGCAATTGGTCGCCCTATGAGCCGCGGCTCGACAGCAGCAGCTATGCCCTGTTCGGCTCGGCCACCATGGCGCTGGGCGATCGCACGCGGGTTACCGCCGGGCTGCGCTACACCAACGAGAGCAAGCGCTATGCCGTGTCCTTCCTGTCCGCGCCGGATGTCGTGCTGGCGCTGCCCGATGGCCGCCCGGCGCGGCGCCGCATCGCCAGCCGCTGGACCGATCTGTCGCCCCGCCTGACGGTGGATCATCGCCTGGAGATCGGCGGAGCCGCGGGCGAGGCCATGATCTACGCTCTCGCCTCCAAGGGCTTTCGCAGCGGCAGTTTCGACGGGCGCGCGCGCAACGTAGACTTCGTGATGAACCGCCAGGGCGCGATCGCCCCGGAAACCGTGTGGAATTACGAGGCCGGGGTGAAGTCGGATTGGCTGGATCGCCGCCTGCACCTCAACGCCACTTATTTCGTCAACGATTATACCAACATCGCCTTTTCAGCGTCGCGCACCACGGCCGGCCCGCCCGACATCTTTCGCCAGAATGTCGGCGACGCGCGGATTCAGGGTCTGGAAGTGGAATGGAGCGCGCGGCCATTGCCCGGGGTGGAGATCGGCGGCTGGGTGGCCACGCTTGCCGATCGGTTCACCCACCTCGCTTCCAGCCCCGGCTGCACCGCCTTTGTGCCGGACGAGCGGGATCTGGACCTGCGCTTCACTCCTGCCCTGCGCTATCAGGTGCGGGCAAGCGTCACGCAGCAGGTCGGCGCCACGCGCCTGCGGGTGGGCGGGGATTATAGCGCCTCCTCCCCCTATTCGATCGCATTGTGCAACGAGCCGCAGCACCGCGTTACCAATGCATCGCAGATCAACGTGCAGGTGGGCCTCGACTGGCGCGATTGGGGCGTGCAGGTCACCGCCACAAATCTGGCAGACCGTCGCTACAACACTGGAAGTGTCGGATCGATCGGCTATCCGGCCGCGCCCCGCGAATGGATGCTGCGGATCAGCCGCGAATTCTGATCGCAGCGGAAGATCGCTAAACGGCCATTTGTCAACTCAGGTATAATACCTACGTCGAAAACCGTATGACTCGAGAAACAATCGACTCGTCGCTAAGTGATTGTGACGAATCGCTTCTTTTTCCCTTGCGCGCTGGCCACGAGCAAAGGGGTCAATATGCGCGTTTTAACTTCTGCGGTTTTCTTGCTTCTCGCCACGCCAGCAATGGCTGGACCGGTCAAGTCTTCGGCATCTAAGAATATCAGTCTGAGCCGCAGCCCGTTAATGGGCGTTAACCTTTCGGGTTGTGAGTTCGTGGACAATGGGGCGCTTTGCCCCACGGTTTCGGCAATCAACACCTATATCGACAAAGGCTTTAATGCTTTCCGTATTCCGTTCCGCGGGAAGCAGGCCAGTAATCCCGCCGTCATCGCCAGGATCAAGGCTGCCGCCGATGCGGCTGCCGCACGCGGCGCCTATGTCATTCTGGACCGCCACGATTACGGCAACACTTTCGACGCGGCCGGCGCGGCTTGGTGGGCCGGAGTGATGAAGAACTTCCCGGACGATCGCCACGTCATGGTCGACACGATGAACGAGCCGAAGACCGGCCGTTCCTATGAAAAGGACTCCAAGGGCAAGTCCTACGCCACCGACGTGAACGAAGGTATTGCGGCATTCCGCAAGGCCGGCCTCAAGCATGTGCTGCTGATCGAATGGCGGCACTGGGCCGGCATGCAGAACTTCAACAAGAACGAAGCGTCGAACAAGCCGTGCAGCAGCCCGGCCTGCTCGTTCGACCGCGCCGGCGGGCTGAAGGATCCGCTGGGTCGCACGATGATCTCGGGCCACCGCTATCCGGATTCGGATGGCTCGGGCACCAGCGCAACGTGCGTCAACACCACCGCCTCCAAGCTGATCGGCAACACCACGGCAGCGGCCCAGGCGCGTGACCTGAAGGTGTGGGTCGGCGAGTTCGCCTTCGGCAACGCGAAGAGCATGAGCTCGACGTGCAAGGCGGTCGGTCAGGACATGGTCCGCTACATGCGCTCCCTGCCCAAGACTTATGTCGGCGTCAGCTGGTGGGGCGGCGGCAACGGTTGGAAGGAAGACTATCACTACAAGGTAGAGCCCAAGAAGGGCACTTTCGCCTCCGCCGCCGACAGCGATTACCTGAAGGTGCTGGTGGGCAAGTAAGGTGGCAATCACCCTGTCCTTCACTGGTCCCGGCACGCGCGCCGGGGCCAGGTCCGTCCGTCCCAATCTGATACTCGCTGCGCTGGCATCGGCAACATTGCTGGCCGGCTGCGGGAGCCAGAGCGAATTGCCCGAGCGCCAGGGCATTGTCGTGGTGCGCGGCGCAAGCGCGCTGGCGTCCAGCCCGCAAGGGCAGGTCCAGGCCGCGGACGCCGGTACGGCGGCCTTCGCCTTCTCCGATCTCGGCGGCACTGACGTCGCCGAGCCGTTGGTCCCGGATGTGCCGGCGGTCGAGGATGCAGCGCAGGAGGCGGCGGTCGCCGCCGTCCGCGATGCCGATCCCTATCGCATGGAAGCAGTGGATCCGGCGGCGCTGGCGGAGGCCGAGGCGGCGGGGTGAGCCACTGGTGTGCGGGCGGGGCTCATGCTCCGCCCAAACATCGCCCCGGATGGCACGGCGGCGTGGAACGGCGGCGCGGCTGCCATGCCGGATCGCCATGGCGTACAGGACGATCTTTCGTTGTGCGCGGCCGCTATCCCGGTAGCTTCGGTTGGCAGAATAGCCAGCCGGAGAACCGACGATGCTCGACCATATCGACCGGAACATCCTTCGGGCGCTCCAGCGCAATGGCCGCATCACCAATCAGGAGCTGGCGACCCAGGCCGGCATTTCTCCCTCGGCCTGTTTCGATCGCCTGCGCAAGCTGCGCGAGCAGGGATATGTCAGCGACATCGTCGCCTTGCTCGACCCGCAAAAGCTCGACCGCGCGCTTCTCGTCTTCATCGAGGTGATGCTGGATCGCACCACCAGCAACGTGCTGGAGGATTTCGCGGCGGCGGTGCGCGACATGCCGGAGATCCTCGAATGCCACATGGTCGCCGGCGGGTTCGACTATCTGCTGAAGGCGCGGGTGGAGGACATGGCCGCCTATCGCACCTTCCTTGGCAATTCGCTGTTCCACATGACGGGGATCCGCGAAACGCGCACCTTCGCCGTGCTGGAGGAGGTGAAATACACCACCGCGCTGCCGATCTGAGCGCCCCGGTAACGAGGCGCCCGGATCGGGCGCGTCGATGTTGGCGTCAGGGCGCCGTGGACGGCTGGGCCGCGGTGGCGAACGGCGGCTCCTGCGGGATCACCGGCGGAGACACCGGCGTCGGCACCACCTGCTTCTCGCGCTCCACCATCGCCGCCACGTCGGCGAGCAGCTTGGGAGCGTCATACACGATGCCGTCCTTGATCGTGTGGCGCACGCCGCCGATCCGCTCCTGCTTGTTGGTCTGCGAATTCAGCCGGACGTAGCCGGTGCCGTACAGCGTCTTCAGGTTCGCCAGCGGGTTTTCCGGCACGATCACCAGATCGGCCAGCATCCCGCGCCGCACCGCGCCAAACTCCGGCTCCAAACCCTTGGGCTCCATCAGCGTCTTGGCGCCATTGACGGTCGCCGCGCGGAAGATTTCCAGCGGCGTCAGCCCGGCTTCCTGGTACAATTCCAGTTCCTCGACATAGGCGAAGCCATATACTTTGTAGATGAAGCCGGAATCGGTGCCCACCGTCACCCGGCCGCCGATCTGGTTGTAATCGTGGATCAGCTGAAAGAAGTTCTTGTAGAAGCCCTTCCAGTTGGTCTCGATCTGGCTGGTCCAGTCGAAGAAATACGAACCATGATTATCGCGGGTGGACTGGAAATAGTTCCACAGCTGCGGCGTGGTATATTTTCCCTGCCAATCGGCATTGCGGGCGCGCATCAGATCGCGCGACGCGGCATAGATGTTGAACGTGGGGTCGAAGGTGACGCCGTTTTCCTTCTGCTCCTTCAGGTAATCCCACCATTCGGGGGAGCCGACATCATAGATCTCGTCCTTGATGTCCGCGACCTGTGCGAAACGGTGCAGCTCGTTGTAGAAATTATAGTCGGGCGTGAACTTCTGGATCGTGTGATCCTTCAGCAGCGATTCCATGTGCCCGTAAAAATGGGTGATCGTGTCGAGCCCGGCGCGCCCGGCGATGATGCCGTTGAAGTTCGACACGCCCGTCTGGCTGAGGTGCGCCACGGTGCCCATCTTGTTCTTGTGCGCCTCGTCGATCGCGGCGGTCATCACCGCCGGCGTCTCGTCCTCGCGCCCGAAGAACTTGATGCCGTCGATGTCGTTCTTCGCCGCCCAGCGCACCCATTCGCGCGCCTTTTCGGGGCTGGAGATGCGCCCGCCGGACCAGCCGGCGCCCAGCGTCTGGTAATTGAAGATGCGCGGTGCCGCGATCTCGTTGCGCGCTGACCGTGCCTTTTCGCTGCTGGTGAAGGCCGGTGCCGCTAGCGAGACGCCGCGCACCGTGGTCACGCCATGCCCCAGCCACAGCTTATAGGCATAGGAGGCGTCAGGCGCCTTGTCCTTGCCGGGCAAGTGGGTGTGCAGGTCGACGAAGCCGGGCAGCACATACATGCCGGTGGCATCGATCTCCTGGTCGAAATCCTGCGGTGCGCGGTTTTGCGCCGCCGGCATGCCCGGCCAGCCGGCCTGGCGGATGTCGGCGATGCGATTGCCTTCGATCACGATGTCGACCGGCCCGCGCGGAACCGATCCGGTCCCGTCGATCAGCGTGACGCCGCGGATAACAAGGCGGCGGAACGGCCCCGCGCCCTCGCCGGCCGCGCGCGCCGGTGCTGCGCCCGGCTGGTTCCCGGCGGGCGCGGCGGCGGCGGCGCCGCGCGGCGCCTTTTCCTCATGCGCCAGCGCCGGGCCGGACAGCGCAACGCCGGCGGCGGTGGAAAGCATCAGCAGGCGGGTGGTGAATCGGCGGAACAATGCCATGGTCGATCCTTGAGAAATTGGCTGGGTCATGGCGCGGCGCATCAGAAGCGCCGCATCAGGTTGAGCCCATAGGTGCGCGGCGCGAGGCTCACGGCATTGGTGATGCCGCCGGAGTTGGCGCTGGAGCTCATCTGGTTGATGGCGGTGTCGTCGAACAGGTTGTTGGCGAACAGATACACCCCCCAGTCACTGTCCACGCCCTCGATGCCGAAGCGCAGGTTGACGATCTCATAGGACGGGATCTTGCGGCGGTACACGTCCGTTGGGCTCAGCGTGCTGTAGAAGGAGCCGACGTGGCTCGCATCGAGGCGGGCGGTGCCGGTCAGCGTGTCGGACAGCGGCCGCTTGTAATCCAGCGAGGCGGATGCGGTGATCCGCGGCACGTTCGGTATACGGTCGCCGCGCCGGCCGGTCGCCACCACGAAGTCGCTGACCTGGTCCTCCGACAGCTTCGCATCGGTATAGCCGAGCGCACCGCTCAGGGAGAGGCCTTGGAGCAGGTTCGCCGAAAGCTCCGCCTCCGCGCCCCAGACGCGCGCCGCGCCGGCGTTGGAGATCAGGCCGAACACCGATCCGGTGCCAGCCGTGCGCGCGGACACCTGCAGATTGTCCCAGTCGATGCGATAGCCGGCAAGGTTCAGGTACACGCCGCGTGCCAGCGTGGTCTTCGCGCCCAGTTCGTAATTCCAGAGGCTGTCGGACGTATAGGCCGCGCGCTCCGCTGGTAGGCCGATCACCTGGTTCACGCCGCCGGGACGGAAGCCCTGCGCCGCCTGCGCATAGAACAGGAGGCGGGTGGTCGGCTGCCACGACACGTTGAACTTGTAGATCAGTCCGTCTTCTTCGTAATTCGCCTCGGTATAGGGCGTCACGCGCGAGCTGTAGTGGATCTGCCCGACGTCGATCCGCCCGCCGACCTTGCGCTCGAAATTGAAATAGCGCGCGCCCGCCGTCAGCGTCAGCTGGTCGGCCAGCTTGTAGCTGAGCTCGACATAAGCGGCCTTCTGGCGCAGCTCGTCATTGATCGTGCGGTCATAGGCGATCGCGCCCGGCGTCGACGTGCCGTACACCGCGCCCGTCTCCGGGCTGGCGACCAGCAACAGCGATCGCACCTCGGTGTCGCGGCTCTCCAGGAAGCCGCCCACCGTCCACTGGAACGGGCTGTCGTTGGTGGAGCTGAGGCGCAGCTCGTGCACCCAGTTGCTCAGCGATTGCGGCTGGTACAGCGCCGATGATTGCAGCGGCACCGTGGCGTTGAAATATCCGGTGAGCTGGTCCGCGCTGCACTGCGTGGTGTTCGCCGCCGAGGTGATGCCCAGCAGGTAGCGGCGGCACCCCTCGCGCGTGCCGGTGGAGTTCAGCACGTTGACGAAGCGGCCGTCGGAATTCTGCACCGTGCCGACGCGGCCGTTGAACGTATCGCTCACGTCATAGGTGCGGATGAAGTCGCGATCGACATAGCTGGTCGATCCCGTGACGCTGAAGGCGCCGAAATCGTAGCGGATCGTGCCGTTGAAGATCCGGTTCTCGTCCTCGTTGATGTTGTCCGCATGCATGTTGCTGGCGAAGTCGAAGCCGTTGGCACGCGAGAAGTCCGGTCGCCACAAGGGGATTGGCGCATCGACATGTTCGTAGCTGGCCGAGAAGTCGACGGTCAGCTCCTCGGTCGGGGTGATGCGCAGCAGCGCCCGCCCGCCATAGCTTTCGCCGTCGTTGATGTTCTTGACGTTGCGCAGGTAGCGCGGGTCCGCGCTGGTATCCACAACATTGCCCGCGTTGGGATCGTCGGTCAGGATGATGTTGTCGACGTATCCGGCGAACTTGTTGTAATTGCCCACCACGCGCAGCGCGATCTTGTCCTCCACGATCGGCAGGTTGATCATGCCGTCGAGCGAGAAGCCCTGGCCGCCACCTTCGACGGTGGTCATGTTGCCGCTGAACGCCGCCTCCAGCCGATCGGCCTTGGGCTTTTCGAAGATGATGCGCAGCGTGCCGCCCATCGATCCCGATCCGAACAGCGTGCCCTGGGGCCCGCGCAACACTTCGGCGCGCTCCACGTCGAACAGGCGGAAGTCGGGCGTGCTGCCGCCGGAATCGGAAGTGGTGCCGACCGATCCGGAGACCGGCGTTTCATCATAATAGACGCCCACCGTCGGTTCGCCGGCGGAAGTGATGCCGCGGATCAGCACGCGCCGGCTGCCCGGCCCGCTATCCACGATGCGCAGCGACGGCGCGGTGCGCGTCAGCTCGGTGAAGCTGGTGGTGCCGGACGCCGCCAGCGCCTCGCCGGACGTCGCCGAAATGGCGATCGGCGTATCCTGGATGCGCGTGTTGCGGCGAAGCGCCGTAACGACGATCTCGCCGTCCGCCCCCGCTTCCTGCGCCGCAGGTGCCGCCGCGGCGGTGTCGGGCGCGTCCTGCGCCGCGGCCAGCGCCGGTGTGAAAGCCATCGCTCCACAAAGCAGGAAAGCGCGCGCGCCCGACAGCCGCCGGGCGGCCCTGTTCGATGCCACCATGTAATCCCCCTTTTCAGCCCCGTCGCACCGGCTTCGCGCCTTGGTTTTCTGCAACGATGCTACGCAGCCTATGCCGAACACGACCGAAAGTGCTGCGTTTTTACGTCCATTCAAACGAATTATTGCGTTTGGCATGTCGTTTCGGCGAAAGAATGTTCGCTTCTGCAATGGCCGGCCGGAAAACTGTCGCTCCTTGGGCCCAAGCACGGCAGGATCGCCGGAAAGCCTCGCAGTCGCGCGGCGAGCGAAGGGAATGCAGCCATGTTGATCCGTGATGCCCGGCAGGAGGACGGTCCCGCGATCGCCGCGATCATCATGCCAACCATTGCCGAGGGCGCGACCTATACGCTCGATCGCGACCTCAGCGAGGCGGACGCGCTTTCCTATTGGCTGGGCGCGGACAAGGAGACGTTCGTGCTGGAGAACAATGGCGACGTCATCGGCACCTTCTACATTCGCGCCAACCAGGCGGGCGGCGGGCGGCATGTCTGCAATTGCGGCTATATGACCAGGGGCGATGCCGGGGGCCGGGGCGCCGGCCGGTTCATGTGCGAACAATCCATGATCATCGCCCGCGCGCGCGGCTTCCGCGCCATGCAGTTCAACTTCGTGGTCAGCACCAACGAGGGCGCCGTCCGGCTGTGGCAGCGCCTGGGCTTTGCGGTCGTCGGTCGCCTGCCTGGCGCCTTCGATCACCCGCGCCATGGCTTCGTCGACGCGCTGGTGATGTTCCGCGACCTTTAGCCGCGTCGCCGGGCGGAGCCTGAAGCGGAGCGGGGAGGTTCAGATCAGCGCGCCGGCGATCCGCCGCATCCGGTTCCTGATCGTGACCGAAACCCGCTTGTCGCGCCACGATCCCCAGCAAAGATGGATGCCGATCGTCCCTTGGTCGATGTGGTGCAGCAACCCCTTCGCCTTTGCATCGGGAAAGAAGACGGACTGGTCCTTCACCGTCACGTCGGGATAGCAGCCTTCATGATCGCGCAGAAAGCGTGACAGGCCATGCGGGCCGCTGATTTTCATCAGCTCATATTCGGTCATCCGCCCGTCCAGCACCTGGGCGAAGATGTGCCGGATCATGTCGCCGAACAGGGGATAGCCCTGCGCCGCGGCGAAAAAGGCATTGCCCACCCGAAACGGCTGGTCGGCGGTCAGGCGCCCGTCGCGCATCGTCCCGACCTCCAGCCCGAAAAGGCAGGGCGCCTGCATCAGCGCGTCGCCAAGGGGCCGCAGCAGCTTGTAGTCGGTGTCCATGTACACGCCGCCATGCACATGCATGTACGCCAGCCGCGCGATATCGGCCTTCATCACGCCGCGCTTGATCGCGCGATAGGTGTGGGCATGTTCGGGAAAGTGGCGGACGATCAGCGCCTCGTTATCGGCATCGTCCCACAGGCGCAGGTCCCATCCGGGCAACAGCCGGGCGGCGCGCCTCACCAGATGGCGTTCCTCCCAGCTGATCTGCCGGGTCCGCGCCGTCTGGTGAAGGATCTTGGGGATCATCACCGTCTCTCCGCGATGAAGTGCCGCGCCTCTCCTGCTGGCGTTGTGCAGCCGGCCTCCGGCGGCGCGCGCACCTTGCCGGTTCGCGTCTTCCGCGCAGCGGGCGCTGGCCCGCCGCCATCGACATGCTGGCCTGATCCTGAAGCGCCGCGCGGCCGGATGGTAGCGCGCAGGAATACCTAGGGGCGTATCGCGAAGCCGGGCTGCCGCCGCGCCGGGGCGCTAGCGCTCGGCCCGCCGCGCCTCCCGCCACATCG
>NZ_LSKH01000015.1:0-806 GCF_001557395.1 Sphingomonas sp. CCH5-D11
TCACCCGCCCGTACCCGCCCCGTTCGGCGACGAGGGCGCGGCCAATCACATGCGGCTTTGCGCGCGTCACGACGCGCCCGCCGTCGAGGTCTTCGTCTATGGCGAAAGCGGCGGCCCCTTCCCTGCCCGGCAGCATCGCGATGCTTCGGAAGCGGTCGCCCGGGCGCACCGGCTTGATCCCGGTCGCACCCTGTTCGTGCAGCAATCGCCCGAGGCCATTGCTGCGGGCGCCTTCCACAATGACGTGGTCGCCGTGGCGAACGAACGCGTCCTGTTCGCCCACGAACTGGCCTTTGCCGATCGGCAGGGCTTCTTCGCCGACCTCCGCCGCCTGTTGCCCGAGGTGGAAATCGTGGAAGTGCCGGCCGACCGTGTCAGCCTGGCCGATGCCATCCAATCCTATCTGTTCAACGCACAGCTGGTCACGGCCAGCGGGGGCACGCAGACGCTCGTCGTTCCGGCCGAGGCGCGCGGCAATGCCGCGGTCTGGTCATGGCTGCAGAATCACCTTGCCGGCAATGGCCCGATCCGCGCGGTTGAAGTGGTGGACGTGCGGGAGTCCATGGCGAACGGGGGCGGCCCCGCGTGCCTGCGGCTGCGCGTCGCCTGCGACCCGGCGCTGGTGGATCCGCGATTCTTGGTCGAGGCGGCAAAGCTGGACCGGATCGCGGATGTCATCGCCGGGCACTGGCCCGAGGCGATCGCCCCCGATGCGATCGGCGACCCGGCTGTGATCGCGCAGGTCGGCCGCGCGCACCGCGCGCTCTACGAAGCGCTCGACCTTGTCGGATTGCTTAACAGTTGAC
>NZ_LSKH01000148.1:0-34588 GCF_001557395.1 Sphingomonas sp. CCH5-D11
GACACCCGGCAGCGTAGCGGCGACGGCGGCTATGACGAGAGTGAGGCGAGCGGTGCCGCGCTTCCGAACTGATCCCATGATCAGAACCATGCCTCCGGCACGCGGATCGTATCGCCGGGCATGATCTTGGTCACCGCATCGGCGCGGCGTTCGACATCGGTGCCACTGCGCGTCACCGCCGCCATCTTGGTGCTGGCGCGAAATGTGTAGCCGCCGGCGATCGCAACCGCCGTGGTCACCGTCATTCCCGGCACATAGGGATATTGGCCCGGCTTCTGCACCTCGCCCAGAATGTAGATCGGGCGATATTTGACTACCTGCACACTGACGCTTGGCTTGGTGGCAAGCTCACGACTGAGCAACTGACTGCTGATGGCCGCCTCCAGCTCGGCAGGCGTGCGTTGGTCGGCTTTGATTGCACCAAGCAAAGGCAGCGAGATATCACCATTGTCGGCCACGGTGTAGACATTCGCCATTTGGTCGAAGCCGAACACCGCAAGTCGCAACTCGTCGCCCGGCCCAAGTCGATAACTGTTCTGGGCCGGCGCATCGATGGTGGAAAGATGGGAAACCCCGTTCGAGCAAGCTGAGAATATCACAGGCAAGCTAAGTGCTAACGACGCGGCGAGCATGCGCATGACAGAGTCTCCAGATTTGGAAGATGCTGCGCCGATGCTAAGCCATTTCTATTCAGGCCCTAGCTGGCCATTCGGACACCTTGCGTTTCGCAGGAAGTAATCTGTTCGGGGTAACGCCTTCGGGGCGCCGGTGAGCAAGCGCGACTCCCGTGGCGAGGATGAGCGGCACCGCCCAGTTCCGGGCGTACATGTGCGGTGATGCCATGGAGAAGGCGATGAACGGAAGCGCCACCGCCATGACGAGCGCCGAGGCGGCGCGATCGTCCCTCCAGCGATGCAGCGCCGCGGCGATCGGCACCATGATCATCATCAACCAGCCGAGCAGCGCCGGCAGGCCACCTTCTGCCCACAGCAGCAGATACAGGTTGTGAACTGGAGCCTTGCTTTCGGAAACCTCGCGATAGCGATCCACTCCCAGGCCGATCAGCGGATGCGAATCGACGATCAACCAGGCTTCCTTCATCAGCTCCCACCGGCCAACGAACGTCCCCGCCTGCGCGATGTCGCCGCTTTCGAGCGCGCCGCCTACCCGGGCCTGGAAAACCGCGGGCACAGGGGCACCGATCAGGAAGATGGCGATCCCCAGCAGCGCCAGTGCAGCGATCGGCCGCCAGTTGCGCTTGCCTCCCGCCAGCACCCAGAACGTCGCGGTGGCGGCTGATGTTGCGGTGAAGCCGGTGAACGAACCAGACAGCAGCAGCCCGGTGATCAGCACCGCAAGAAAGATCGTGACGAGCGGCGGCGACATCCGCCCCAAACGTCCCAGATAGAGCACAAACGGAACCGTCATCGCGATCAGCGCGGCATTCCAGTTCGCGTCCGCCATGAAGGCGCCGAGCCGATGCGCGCCGGTGATGAATTCATGGGCCAGGCTCATCGTGGCATCGCGTGATCCGCCGGTGTAGAAATAGACGAACGCGCCGAAGCCCTCCATGGCCACGACGCCAAGCACCAGAGCGATGCAGCGACGATGCATGATCTCACGATCGGCATCGATGCACACCAGCGGCAGCACCGCATAGGCCGTGGCATATTGCAGTGAGACGATCATCCACCGCATCGGCGTGTCGTTGACGACGCTGCCCAGCAGCAGCCCGGACAGCAGGAGGAAAAGCCCGAACAGCCAGGGGATCGTTAGCGATTGCATCGGCTGGGCGTTGAGCGCGCCTCCCGCCAATCTGAACAGCAGGGCCGTCAGGAACAGGGTGTCGCTGGCGGTAAAGAGAATGTCCGGAACGGGTCGCCAGGTGATGTAGGCGGCGAAGAAGATCGCGGCTAGGAGCAGCCCGTCTCCCGTCCCGCGCATCGTGATCACGAAGCGCTGGTACTGCCATCCTGGTGCCGCTTCCCCCTTCATGCCGCGAGCCATCCTGGAAGGACATCAGCGGTCGGCACGACCGTTGGCGGCTCGACGGTCGGACCAGAACTGTGCCCGCCATTGATGATGAAGTCAGGCTTCATGGTCGGCTACCCCGATCTTGTTCAGCGCGTCATCTCTGCGATCACGGCTGCCGTGCGGACGGCCATGTCCTCGATCTGCTCACCGCCGAGCGTCGGATCGACCGGGAACATCAGGCTCGTCTCACCGAGCAGCTGGCACACTGGCAGTCTTCGGGACGGCACGGACAAGCTACCGTCGAACGCACATTCGTTGTAGATTTCTGGACAGATCCCGCTTCCGGCCGGCACGCCCGCCGCCAGCAAACGCGACAGCACATCATCCCGCGAACAGCCTGGTCGTAGCCGGTCGGGCTGAAGGAACGCATAATATTTGTAATAGGCGTGCCGCACGTCCTCCGACGGCACCGTCAACCGCACGCCCGCCAGGGGCGCCAGCCCCCGATTCAGACGGGCCGCATTCGATCGCCGTGTCTCCAGCCACCCATCAAGCTTCGCCAGTTGCCGCAATCCGATGGCCGACTGCATCTCGGTCAGCCGGAAATTGGTGCCTAGCCGCTCATGTAGCCACCGGAACACGCCGGGGGAGCCCTTTACGGCGGCATGGGCCGGCGACTTGCCGTGATCCTTGCGCGACCAGGCAGCTGCCCACACGGCCTCATCGCGAAGGACAAGCAGACCGCCCTCACCCCCCGTCGACATGATCTTGTCCGTGCAGAAGGAGAAAGCGGCCGCATCGCCGAACGATCCGGCTACCCGGCCGTTCAGCGTCGCTCCATGCGCCTGCGCGCAATCTTCGATGAGCTTCAGCCCCAGCCCCGCCGCCAGTTCGGCGATCCCTTCGACGTCGCAGGGCCAGCCGGCCAGATGGACCGCGATGATAGCCCTGGTCCGCGCCGTCAGCGCCTCCTCGACGCTGCTGACCGACAATCCTTGGGTTGTCGGATCGACATCGGCAAAGATCGGCGTCGCGCCAACAGCCGCGACGCAACTGGCCGACGCGATGAACGATCTGGCCGGAACGATCACTTCATCGCCCGGCCCGATGCCGAGCGCATGAAGTGCGAGCTCCAGCGCCAACGTGCCATTTGCCACGGCGATCGCATGTGGCATGCCGACAAGCTTGGCGAACGCGGCCTCGAAGGCAGCGGTCTGTTCGCCGTGATGCAGGGAATTTACCCTGCCCGAGCGCAGCACCTCGACGACGCTGGCAATCTCGTCCGCGTCGTACACCGGCCAGCGACTTGCGATTGCGGGCTGATCGACACGACGAACCTCGGCGGGCGTGAAGCCCGTCAGCGCGATCGTTCCAGCTGGCGAAATGCTTTCGGCCAGCACTGCGCTCTGGATCGTCATCACTGTCCCCCCACGCTTACCAGTCGGATCGCGGGTATCTGTTCAGGGCTGGCGGCGATCACCTCCGGACGGACATCGTCGGCCAGTAATTGACGAGCCAATTGACCGCATGTCGTGTCATCGCCAGCGCTGGCCGCAGCCTCAATCGCGTCGAAGGCAGATGTCAGCAAGCTGATCGGAAGAGAGTCCGGTTCGGCTTCGAACACGCCCGGCATGGTGGAGGGCAGTTGCTGCTCGTCCTTGTCGAACAATTCTTCGTACAACTTCTCTCCCGGCCGAAGACCGACGATCTCGACTGCAACATCGATCTCGGGCTCAAGGCCCGCCATACGGATCATGCGATGCGCGACGTCGATAATCTTCACTGGACTGCCCATATCGAGGACGTAGATCCTGCCGCGCTCAAGCTCGCCTTCCATCCCGCGCGCGGAACTGTGCAACACCAGTTGGACCGCCTCGTGCACCGTCATGAAGAACCGGCACATGTCCGGGTGAGTAACCGTCAGCGGCCCGCCCCGGCTCAACTGGCGCTGGAACAGCGGGATCAGCGATCCGCTGGAGCCCAGAACATTGCCGAAGCGAACCGTCATGAACCGGGGCGCATCGGGCCGGCCGGCACCCGCCAGGTCCAGGGCCTGGCAGTAAAGCTCTCCCAAGCGCTTCGTCACGCCCATGAACCCAACCGGGTTCACGGCCTTGTCGGTGGAAACCTGGACCATCGCCCGCGCCCCGAAACGGCGGACGGCATCCGCGACATTGCGCGTGCCGACGACATTGGTCAGCATGCCCGCGGAAAGGTTCGCTTCTACCAAAGGAACATGTTTGAGCGCGGCCGCGTGATACACCAGCTCCGGCCGATGGCGCTCGAAGATGCGCATGACCTGTTGCCGCTGCCGGATGGAGCAAAGCAAGGATTGCCGCGGAAGATCGGGAAAGTTTTCCCGCATCTCGATGTCGACTTCATAGAGGGCGAGCTCGCTTGCATCCAGCAGCAGCAGCTCGGCCGGCTTCAGCGCCGCGATCTGCCGCACGAGCTCCCGCCCGATCGTGCCGCCGGCACCCGTGACCATCACGCGCCGACCGGTCACCGCTGCGGAGACGGCGGACCCGTCAAGCTGCTTCTGCGGTCGACCAAGAAGGTCGGCGATGTCGAAATAGCGGAAATCGATTTCGGACCGACGGCGCTCGTCCAGTTTGGCGAAACCAACTGGATAGGCCACATCCAGCCCGAGTTGCTGCGCATTCGCTATGATCCCGACCATCGCGGCCCCGCGCAGCCGATCGGCATCGCCGGCGAACAGCAGACACTCTGGTCGCTTTCCACCGGACTCTAGGCGATCAACAACCTTGGCCAGCTCGCCATAGCCCCCAAGGATCGGCACGCCGCGGATCCGGGCGCGGCGATGGATGCCAAGGTCTCCTAAAACCCCAACGGGTCGGAAGCCGCTTTCGGGATGAACCTCCAGATGACGCAGCATCGCGTCCACATCGTCGCCCGCACCAATGATCAACGCCGATCGCGGTAACCCTGCCGCGCTATAGCTGGGCACCGGTGGGTTGACCGTGCCGCGAAGGAAGCTTCCCGTCAGGCGCCACAGCATTCGCGGTCCGCCGAGCAGAACCACCAGCAGAAACCACATGATGATCGGGATCGATCGCGGCATCCAGGCCGTCTGGCCGGTCACGACCAGACCGACAACAAAGGCGACAATCGCCACCGTGGACGCCTCTATGATCGCGACGAGATCGGCGATGGACGAGTAGGACCAGAGGCGGCGCTGCAGGCCGAACATACGGAAGGTCGCCACAGCCACCAGCATGAAGCACGGCACCGACCAAGGCGCCTTGCTCAATATCTCGGATGCGATCGGCTCGCCCACGCGTAGTTCGATCGCACCCACCAGCGCTATCGCTGCCGCCAGCAGATCGCTGGCCAGTATAGCGGAAGAGCGCGCCAGCGGGCGAAGAGCTTCGGGTCGCTCGTCAGTAGGCATCCAGGCACCTCATTGCGCATTCAATGCCTCAGCCTACAGGTGGCGCCTCCGATCAGCCCCTGCGCATCAGATTACACGGCCAGCGCATACGCATTCGGAGAACTCGACCTTTGGAAATACTTTGGTCCGAAAGGACGATTTCGGATGCTCCGAATCGCCATATCCAATCGGGTGGCGCTGTGACTTCCACCCACGACTGACCAGCCGAAGCGCGAAATTACCCCGAAAGGCTGATGATCCAAATGCCGCATTTTCGCGCCTCTCGCGCACCTCTACGCTTCAAAGAATGAAGACCGCGGTCCGATCGCGATGACACGGTCATCATAGTTGAGTGACTGAGTTCCGGTTGGTTGTCGAACCACCTTCATTTCAGCGTGATCGGACTACAGCTTCACCGCTTTTGGGAAATGTGCTTGCGATGACTCACGATAACTCATTGAAACCCGCCGGGGGTTCAATCGCGCATTTTACCACCAGCTTGGACATTGGCGGTGCGCAGGCGATGTTGCGCAAGCTGATCGAACATTCGGACATGCGCCGTGACGCTTTGTCCCACGCCATTGTTTCTTTGCTGCCGCCTGGAATATTTTCACCGGTGGGGACGCCGTGCCCTGTTTACTCACTGTACATGCCGCGCGGGGGCAGGCCGACGATCCCGTCGTTGATGCGACTGTTCCGTATTTCCAATCGGTTGCGGCCCGAGATCCTTCAGGGGTGGATGTACCACGGAAATCTGGCGGCCTCTCTCGCTTCCATGGTGCGATCCGATCCAGGCGCGATTGTCTGGAATGTGCGGCATTC
This sequence comes from Sphingomonas sp. CCH5-D11, assembly GCF_001557395.1. Classification (NCBI taxonomy): domain Bacteria; kingdom Pseudomonadati; phylum Pseudomonadota; class Alphaproteobacteria; order Sphingomonadales; family Sphingomonadaceae; genus Sphingomonas; species Sphingomonas sp. CCH5-D11. The sequence continues at coordinate 6,188 of NZ_LSKH01000148.1, forward strand.
GCTTTCTGATCCCGCTCTGGAGTCACGCAAGACTCGAGCGCTGCTGGCCTTGAGCTCGCGCCTGTCGAGCCGGACATCGGCCATTTTGTACAACTCGCAAACCTCTGCCCGCCAGCACGAACGCTACGGCTTCGATCCCGAGCGCACCGTTGTCATCCCCAACGGCTTTGACTGCGCAACCTACAAACCCGACCGGGAACGGCGCGCGCTGCTGCAGAAGCTCTTCGCCATTCCGGATGGCCGCACGTGTGTCGCGGTCATCGGCAGGCATCATCCAATGAAGGATCACGTGTCGGCCGTCGAGGCCGCTCGGCGGGTGATCGAAAGCGGTCGAAACATACACTTGTTGCTTGTCGGCCCGGGCATGGACAACCCCAGCCCTGGCCTTCGCGACGCGCTTGCGCTGCTGCCCCGCCATCGCTTCACCCTTGTGGGAGAAAGAACCGACGTCGCCGATTGGCTGCCCGGCGTAGACATTCTGGCCCTATCCTCGGCCTGGGGCGAAGCTTTTCCCAACATCTTGGGGGAGGCCATGGCCTGCGGCGTCCCGTGCGTCGCCACGGATATCGGCGACAGTGCCTTCGTGCTGGGCGACACCGGCCTTGCCGTCCCACCTCGAAGCCCGGAAGCCCTGAGCGAAGCCATCAACCGCATGTGCGACGGCGGCGAAGCGGAGCTGGCGGAAAGAGGCGGTGCCGCAAGACGGCGGATCGAAGAGCATTTCGAGCTCGGCGAGATCACACGCCAGTATCGCCGGCTCTATCAGTCAATCCTGCGCGGTTCGCGCACAGCGCCGCGCCCGACTGATCAACTCCCCTCACAAGTTCGGGCCGCGCTGCCGTGAAAAAGATTGTCGTCGTCGCCAGCCTTGCCTATTCGCTCGTCAACTTTCGCGGCTCGCTCCTGCGCAAGCTGGTTGCGGAGGGGTATGAAGTTGTCGCCTGCGCCCCGGATCAAGATCAGGCAATCATCGATCGCCTTGCCGAATGGAACATCCGCTTCATCAAGATCCGAATGGATCGCACCGGCAAGAACCCACTCTATGATGTCGCGACCCTCACAGCTCTGATCGCGGTGTTTCGGCGCGAGCGGCCGGACGCTGTTCTGGCGTACACGCAAAAGCCGATCATCTATTCCGGCATCGCGTCCAGGCTGTTCCGAGACATGGATTTTTATGCCATGATCAGCGGCCTTGGCCACGCCTTTAGCGATGGAGAGACGGGCGGCGGGGGTGCGCTTCGGCGGCTCGTATCCATTCTCTTTCGGGAGGCCCTGCGCGACGCACGCTGCGTGTTCGTCTTCAACAGCGACGACGTAGGCGAACTGCGTAGCCGGCATATCCTGTCGCATCAGCCGGTCCTGCAGGTGCCTGGCTCGGGCGTCGACATCGTGCATTTCCCGCATGAGCCTGTTACTCAAGCGCCGTTTCGCTTCGTGATGATCGCACGGTTGATGCGCGACAAGGGTCTTGAGGAATTCGTTGCCGCCGCGCGACGGGTAAGCAGCCGGTGGCCCGCCGCAACGTTTCAGATCATCGGCCCGCTCGATCCAAACCCGACGGGAATAACCAGGGCGGAAATCGCGCGATGGGAACAGGAGGGATTGGTCGACTATCTCGGCGAAACCCGCGATGTCCGCCCCTTCCTGAAGAACTCAACCGTCTTCGTGCTCCCGACCTATTATCGCGAGGGTTTGCCGCGATCGATCTTGGAGGCGATGGCGACTGGCCGGGCTGTCATTACCACCGACATGCCGGGCTGCCGCGATGCCGTTGTTGATGGCGTGACCGGTATGCTCGTTCCGCCGCGCGACGCGGATGCTCTGGCGCAGGCTATGCTGCGCTTCCAGGATGATCCGGATCTGGCTCACCGCATGGGTGAGGCAGCCCGCATCCGGGCCGAAAACGTATACAATGTCGACCGCGTGAACGACATGCTCGTCCAGGCGATCGAGACTCATGGGCGTGGGAAGTCCCGCGGATCCGGCTGGCGCCATGCTCTAGATCAGGTCGTCGCCGGAACAGCGCTGATCGCCGCCCTTCCCGTGATGCTTGCCGTTGGAGCCGCTGTTCGCACGTCGCTCGGCAGTCCGGTGTTCTTTGAGCAGCAACGCGCCGGGCGTGACGGCAAGCCATTCACCCTCCGCAAGTTCCGGACTATGCGCGAGGCATATGATCGCACCGGCCAGCCGCTCCCCGATGCTGATCGACTTACGCCCACCGGCCGCTTCCTCCGCCGCACCCGGCTGGACGAAATGCCCCAGCTTCTCGCCATCGTCAGGGGCGACATGGCGCTGGTCGGCCCGCGCCCCCTGCTCCCGGCCACGGTACAATCTCTGGGAGAAGCTGGGCAGATCCGAGGAGAAGTCCGCCCAGGCTTGACCGGGTGGGCACAGATCAACGGCAACACATTGCTCAGCGACTCAGACAAGGTTGCGCTCGACCGTTGGTATATCGCCAATCGGTCATTGAAGCTCGACCTGACCATCATCTGGCGCACCCTCGGAACATTGCTGTTCGGGGAGCGCGTGCGAAACGACATGATAGAGAGGGCTTATGCGGGCGCTACTAATCGGAGCGGTTGAAGGTACCCGAGTAGCGCTTGATGCAATCGCAGATGCCTCCGATTGGACGCTTGCGGCTGTTGCTTCGCTACCCACAGAACGCGCGTCGAGACATTCGGATTTCGTCGACCTGGCGCCAGCGGCAGCGGCTGCAGGCGCACAATTGATCCGCGTGACCGATGGCAACTCTTCGGAGTTCATCGCGCAAGTAAAAGCCGTCGCGCCGGATATCACCTTTGTGATTGGGTGGTCCCAGCTGTGTGGCCCTGCGCTTCGCCAGGCGCTTGGCGATAGGGTGGTCGGCTATCATACGGCAGCGCTGCCGAGGCTTCGCGGTCGAGCAACCATCCCCTGGACCATCCTCCTGGATGAGAAGATCACCGGATCGACCTTGTTCCGTATCGATGATGGCGTGGATAGCGGGCCCATTCTCGCGCAACGCTTCTTCCACGTGGCACCCGATGAAACCGCCGCATCGCTTTACGGCAAGCACATGACCGCGCTCGCCTCGATGATGAACGAGTTGCTGCCGGCGCTCGCCGCCGGAACCGCGACGGAGCTCGTTCAGGACGACCGCCTTGCGACCTGGGCCACCAGACGCCGGCCGAACGATGGGTGGATCGATTGGACATGCACGGCAAGAGACATTGATCGACTGGTCCGCGCCGTCGGCCGCCCCTACCCGGGCGCGAACACGATTGGCTCGACCGGGCAGTTGACCATCTGGAGCACCGAGCGGTTCGCCGACGCCGCTCGCTATCACGCGCTGCCTGGCCAGGTTCTCCAGCGCGACGACACAACATTTGTCGTTTGCTGCGGCGATGGCGAAGCGCTGCGGGTTACGGATTTCAGCGGCGCGACCATTCCCCCGCTTCACACGCACCTGCGAGCCGCATCGTGACGGACGCTCTACCCGGTCCGATCCTTGTTATCGCGCCGCACCCCGATGATGAGGTGCTCGGCTGCGGCGGCACCATCGCCCGCTTGGCGGCGGAGGGAGCCTCCGTCCACATCGGGATCGTCACTTCCGGCAAACCGCCCCGCTTCGATCCGGCGCAGGTCGCCGGCGTTCGCGCGGAAGCCGCGCGTGCCCACAAGATGCTTGGCGTGGCGGAAACCCATTGGTTGGGCCTGCCTGCCGCGGCCCTTGATCAAATGGCGCATGGCGACGTGAACGCCGCAATCGATGACCTGGTACGTCGGATCCGCCCCGCAACCATGCTGATCCCCTTTCTAGGAGACCTGCACCTGGATCATCAGGTGGTATTCCGCTCCTGCCTTGTCGCGGCACGACCGCGATCGGCCGAAGCGCCGATCTGCCTCATGGCCTATGAAACCCTGTCCGAAACAAATTGGGGCGCCCCCGGGATAGATCCACAATTCTCGCCAAACTGCTTCATCGACATCGGCGACTATCTCGACCGCAAGATTGAGGCGTTTCTGGAGTTCGGGTCCCAGGTCCGGCCCTTCCCGGATGAGCGATCGCCGGAGGCGATCCGGGCGCTGGCGACGCTCCGCGGGGCAACAGTTTACCGCAGGGCCGCGGAGGCCTTTTGCGTGGTGAGGGAAATCCGATGACCCAGTCGGAAACGCCAACGCATCTAACGATGCTGCTCAGCTCGGCCGGTCGGCGTATTGGCCTGTTGGAAGCTTTCCGATCAGGCGCGCGGGAACTCGGCATCGAGCTCACGGTGATCGCGACCGATATGAACCCTGCCTGGAGCGCCGCCTGCCGCATCGCGGACCATGCCGCTGCCGTCCCTGCCGCCAGCGACCCGCGCTTCATAGATGAGACCGCGGCTCTGTGCTCACAATATGGCGTTTCGCTACTCGTTCCGACGATCGATCCGGAACTGCCGCTATATGCCGGTGCAATTGCTCGTTTCGAGGAGCTCGGCACGCGCGTCGTGGTAGATCCGGACCTGATCGCGCTGTCGGCGAACAAGCTGGACACCGCCCGTTGGCTGGCCGCGATCGGCGTCCCCGTACCCCTCACGCACGGCATCGAAGCGGTCAGAGATGGAGCCGAGATGATCTGGCCGGCGGTCGTCAAGCCGGCATATGGCAGCGCAAGCCGCGGCATCAGCATAGCTGCCACGCGACAGAATTTGCCATCAACTTGGTCGGAACCGATGATCGTTCAGCAACAGCTGATCGGCGACGAATGGACGGTGAACGCTTTTGTCGACAATCATGGCGTGTTGCGAACCGTCGTCCCGCACCGCCGTATCGGCGTGAGAGCCGGTGAAGTCGAAAAGGGGATTACGGAGCGCGTTCCGGCCTTTCGCGACATTGCCGAGCTGATCGTTTCTCACTTGCCCGCCCCCTCCGGGCCGTTCTGCTTTCAAGCGATCATGAACGCTGACGGTGATGTTGGCGTATTCGAGATCAATGCGCGCTTCGGCGGCGGCTACCCACTTGCAGACAAAGCCGGCGCGACGTTCGCGAAATGGCTGCTGGCCGAAGCCGCGCATTTCCCGCCCGAGGCGGCCGATGACTGGATCGAGGGAATGACGATGCTGCGCTATGATGCAGCCGTCTTCAGCATGCCATGCGCATAACGTCTATCGTCCTGGATCTTGACGATACGCTCTACCTGGAGCGCGACTATGTCAGGAGCGGCATGGTCTCGGTCGGCGCGTTCGTCACCGATCGGATCGGTGTCGCAAATTTTACTGACGTGGTCACGGATCTCTGGGACGAAGGACACCGGCGAAAGCTGTTTGACACGGCTCTGCTGAAACTCGGCCTAACGCCGTCGCCGTGCCTTATCCAGGAATTGGTCGACGTATATCGCAGCCACCGGCCCGACATTTCGCTGCTGAACGACGCCATTGACCTGCTCGAAGGCAAGGGCGATCGCCGGATCGCGCTCATCACCGATGGCTTTGCCTCGGCCCAGCGGAACAAGATCGAAGCGCTGGATCTCGCTCGCTTCGGCTTCGATCCGATCATCGCAACGGGGGAACTCGGAGAGGGCTTCAGCAAACCTCACTGCCGCGCGTTCGAGATGGTCATGGAGCGGCACGGCGCCGAGCCAACAGCCATGGTCTATGTCGCGGACAATCCGGCAAAGGATTTCCTGGCGCCAAAGGCGCTTGGATGGCGCACGATCCAGATCGACCGGCCGGATGCCGTTCACCCGCGAACGCCGCCGGATGCCGCTCATGCCGCGGAACTCAACATCTCAACGCTCAACGAACTGGACGCCGCGCTAGATCAACTGTCGAATGCCCACCCCTGATGCGCGTCGCCTTCGTTCTTGCCGCGCTACAGGCAGGGGGCGCCGAACGAGTGGTGGCCGAGGTCTCGGCCGGGATGGCAGCAAGAGGCTGGACGGTAGAGATCATCACCTTTGATCGGCCCGACGACCCGATCTATCACCCTCTCGCCCCTGGAATCACGTGCACCCGCCTGTCGCTGCCTGGTAGAGGCGGCGGCATCAGGGGGATCATACAATCTGCCCGGCGCGTCCTTGCGCTCCGCCGAGTCCTTCGCGACCGGCAGTTCGACACGGTCGTCGCCTTTCTCACGAAGATCAACGTCATCGCGCTTGCCGCTGGATGGGGGCTCGGGCGCCCGACGATCGTCTCCGAGCGCAACAATCCCTTGCGTCAGAAGGCAAATCCACTTTGGAACCGCCTCACCTCGTTGCTGTACGCTGGCGCCGCTCGCATTGTGATCATGAGCGAAAGGAGCCGGCAGGCACTGCCGCGGGCAAGTCGCCGCCGCGCCGCCATCATCCCAAATCCCGTGACATCGCGCGTCGTTGAACCGCGTCCGCAAACGAAGACGTTTGTCGCTGTTGGTCGCCTTACACAGCAAAAGGGCTTCGATATTCTGTTGAACGCCTTTGCGCGTATTTCGCCCAGCTTGCCCGACTGGCGGCTTACCATCTTCGGCGACGGCCCGGATCGGCACGCGCTTGAGCGTCAACTTGCCCTACTGGGCTTACAGGATCGCGTCTCCATGCCCGGTGCCACCGTCGTGCCAGGGAGCTGGCTCGACCAGACGTCGATCTTCGTCCTGCCCTCGCGGTACGAAGGATGGCCGAACGCCTTGGCCGAGGCGCTTGCTGCGGGCCTGCCGGCGGTCGCCTTTGACTGTGACTTCGGTGCTGCCGAGATGGTCAAGAACGATAGAACCGGCGTGCTGGTCGCTGCGGAAGACCTGGATGCGCTGGCCGCGGCTATGCACAGCCTTGCGCTTGATCCCCCTCGGCAGAGGCGTCTGGCAGATGCGGCTTCGCAGCAGATGCTGCGCTACTCTCCCGAACAGATCGTCAGCCAATGGTGTCACTTGGTCGAGAACACTTAATCCCCAAGGTGTAGCTGGCCACGCCCCCGTCTAGCACAAAGTGCCCTTCGATCACTGCCACTGTCCAATAGTGAAACAGTTGAAGGTGACCCCCTCTAACCCTTGTTGGTACCAGGACCGGTCAATACGGGTTTCTACCTGCTAGCAGCGATAGCGCTGCTCAAGTATCAAGATCTCGCAACGAAGACATTAACTCGAATTATCCTGTACCTTCCTCATAGGGAAGTAGATGCAGGCTCAGTCCACATACTGGCTTGCGACATCGAATAGTCGCACGGAGTGCCTCGTTGCTTCGAACGCTAAATGTTCGAAATGCTGGCAAACTTTTGGGGGAGAATAGTTATGTCACTGGGGGAAACAGTCAACGACGTATTCATTGTCAGCCCGAACGAGATCATTCGGGAAGGACTGAAGCGAATTCTTGTTGATCAGGGCTTCAACGTGGTCAATGCGGTGCCTTCCGCAGTATCTTGGTCTTCGACCTGGTCGCCCAACCTGACCATCGTTGATGCGCAGGAATTTGAGAGCGGCTTGTCGACCTGCCAGATCATCCGAAATGCCTGTGCCACGACGCGAATTGTTCTCATGATGGATGAATATCGCGCAGATTACGTGGCAACGGCTTTCGCTTCGGGCGCGATCGACGGTTTTCTCGTAAAGGCTATCGCTTGCGAGCCTCTCGCTGGTGCGCTCCGCCTCATCGCAATGGGCGAGCGGCTGCTCCCCTCTCAGGCGATCAGTGCCTTCACCGAACGCTCGTTGCAGCCGGCCGTCGGATCGTACGGGTCACTGGACGGTGCCAACCTTTCCTCCCGTGAGCTGGAGATCCTCGCCTGTCTGATCCAGGGCGACGCCAACAAGGTCATTTCTCGGCGCCTTCAGATCTCCGATGCCACGGTGAAGGTTCACATCAAGGCGATCCTTCGCAAGCTGCGCGTCAGCAACCGTACCCAGGCAGCGATCTGGGCAGTGAGCCGGGGTGTCACGCTCGACAAGGCGGAGGTTCTGCCTGGCTTCGCGCGACCAGCGCTCGAAACGAGCGATACGTTACTCCAAGCGCAACCGCACTGAAGCCAATCTGGGCAATACTCGCGCCGGTCACGCCAAAGATCTTGATGCTCGGCACGAGGATGATCAGGTAAATCACGGTGGCGGCCATCGCTGACTGAAGCACAGCATGTTGATGGCCGCTGACCATGAGGGCACTTCTCATGGTCGTCCCGGCAAGGAAGAGGGCGATCGCTACGGCGTAGGCAACAAGCGGGGAATAGGCTGCGGCGAATGCCGGTCCTCCCGCCGCCAAGATGATCTGTGGCCCGGCGACCGCCAGGATGACGATCGCTGCCATCGCCGCACCGATCGTCGCCATTTCGATCCGCCTGACGACACGCATGAAGCGCACCCAAGCTGATTGCGCCCACAAGCGCGCCAGATCTGGTGTGACAACCTGCTGCAACATCTGAGCGCTTTTGGACACGGCCTGCATAATCCGGCGCGCGAACTGGTAAAGTCCGGCGTTGGCCGAACCGAGGAACAATCCCACGGCCAGGGTGTCCAGTTCCTGCGTGGCCTTCCGCAACAGGACGGATGCGTTGGCAGACCAGATAAAGGAAACGATGCCCGGAAAGGCGTGGCGCCAGCCGCCAAGGCTCGCGCCGGTGACGCCAGCGATCCCTTCCGTACGAAGCGTCCTCCAGGCAAGCGTTGTTGTGATGAGCCGCTCCGCGATTACCAGGCTGATCAACAGTCCGACCACTTCCGCCAGACCGCCGTCGGCGATGGTGATGACAAGGATCCCGGCCAGGCGCAGCACTGCCAGAACGGGATCGATCCATGCTGCCTGCGCGAAGCGGCCGAACAGCCGGAGTATGCCGACCGGCGTCGAGGAAACACCGAACAACAATGACAGAGCGTAGATCTGCGCCAGGGTTCGCGCCTCATCGGTCCAGCCGAAGAACGCACTCGCAAGCGGTGCGGCCGCCAATGCCACGGTGGTGACCAGCAATGCTCCTGCGACATCGACAAGGATGCCCAGCTTGATCAACGAGGCCAGCTTGCCGCGATCGCCACCAATCACCGCGCCCGTGCCATATCGCAGGACCGCCTGCCACGTCTCCAGACGAAGAACCTGATCGACAAGCCGGCAATAGCTTTCGATCAGCGCGACGATCCCGAAAGATGTGGGTCCGAGCAGGCGGGCCGTCAGGGCAAGTGTGATGAGGCCGATGCCGGTGGAGGCAGCTTTGCCGGCCACCAGATGTGACAGATTGCGAACGAGCCTGCCGCGAAGGGAGCGCTCCTTCTTCAACTCATTCGCTTCTTCATGAGGCAAATCCATTCCTCATTTCTAGGGCTGGTGGACCACATTCCCATGCTTCACCCGGGCTACACCATCGGGGATAGCTCTTTCGACCAATGTGCAGACAATCTGCGCCTGCGCTCGCCCGCATGCTTCCCCTGATTACTCCCCTGCCACGTACCGCTGACGCGCAGGCAGCGTAGCGTCGACGACGTTGAGCTGGGGAGAGTGGAACATGAATGTGCAGAGCGCAGCGATAGGAGTCGGCGCGTTCACGCCTTCCGCGCCGACCTACCTATCGGCACGCGATGCGATCAGGATGCTCCGGCGCCACGCCCGCCTGCTGCTGCTGATCGCATCCGTCGTGATGGGGGGAGCTCTCGCTTTCTATCTGCTCGCGGAACCCCGCTACGACGCGACCACTGTCATGCGGGTTGTGATTGACGACTTCCGACCTGACAGCGACGACAACCCGGCGTCGATCCGCGAGGCGGAGCAACTGCGCACTCACCAGATCGAAACACAGATCCAGCTCCTTGGCTCTCGCATGGTGGCCCGCCAGACCGTGCGCGATCTTGCGCTCTACGATGATCCGGAATTCAACCCGAATGCGGATCCGACCAAGCGCAAGAAAGCACGCGCAAATGTCGCTGCCGACGCCATGCAGGAGGGGGCGCCGGCCCCTGCCCAAAGAACCCCATCGCCACAGCTGGTGGAGCGTACGACCGATCGGCTTCTGTCTGCCGTGAAAGTCGCCCAGGACGGTCAGTCGGATTTCATCAACGTTACCGTTTCCTCGCGTAGCCCTGCCAAAGCGGCCAAGATCGCCAACAAGATCGCCGGCAATTACGTCCGCCTGCAGGTGACTGAGCGTCGCGCGGGCCGCACCCGGGCGGTGAAGCAGCTTCAGGAACTGGCGCAGCGCTCTCGGTCCGAGTTGCTGGGCGATGAAATGGCGATCGCCGCCTATCGCCGTGATCACCGCATCGATGCAGGTCCGGGCCGGGATGCTGACGTCGCGCAGATGGCGCGCCTTGCCTCGGAACTGGCGGCATCGGGCGCAGGGTTGGCCGAGGCGCGGCAGCGCGCGAGCGGCCAAAGCGCAATGTCCCCGCTCCTCGCTGATCTCCGCGGACAGCAATCGACCATCACGCGGCGCCGTGCGGAGCTCTCGACCTTGTACGGGCGCGAGCATCCCGACGTGAAGAAGGCGGCTGCCGAACTCGCCGAGGTCGACAATGCGATAGCGACCGAAACTGCGCGCATGGAACGCCAGATGATGGACGAGGCGAGCGCTCAAGGTGCCCGGGCCAGCATGCTGGCGGGAAGCCTGGGTGCGATGCGCGGCCAGTCCCTGCAGCGCGGCATCGCTTCCGTGGCGCTCGCCGATCTGGAACGCCGCGCTGAAACGACCCGCGCCCTTTATCTCTCCCTCTCCCAACGCCTCCAGCGGGCCGAACAGGCACGCGATTCGGTCCGCCCGGATGCCTCGATCGCATCCGCCGCGCTGCTGCCGACCCAGCCCAGCTTTCCGCGTGCTGGGCAGATCGCCGGCGTCGCCGTCGGTGCCAGCTTCATTCTTGGCATGATCGCGATGCTGGTGGCGGAAGCGCTACAGGATCAGGTCAGGAACGCGGGCGAGGTACAGCGGCTGGTCAACCTGCCGACCTTCGGCATGGTGCCGGAAATCCAGGGCCACAAGCAGGTGCAGGCGCACCTGCGCGTGGCAAAGGAGCCTTTCACGCTCTTCGCAGAAGCAATCCGGCGATCCGAGCTCAAACTCAGGCGCTATCTCGCGTCCCAGAATGGCAAGGTTATGCAGATCACCTCTCCCCTCCCGGGCGATGGCAAGACGACCATGGCGATCAGCCTTGCTGCGGCAGCGGTCGCCAGCGGCAGAACGGCGGTAATGGTAGATCTGGATCTGCGGCGCCCTGGCCTGCCGGACGTGTTCGATGGTTCACTTTGTGAAAAGGATCTGGTCGGTTATCTCGAGGGCCGGGCAGAACTGGACGAGATCCTTGTGGAATCCCCTTCCCTTGCCGGGCTGAAGGCGGTGCCCGTCCGGGCTGCGGCGGAAGATCCGGGACACACGCTCAATTCACCACGAATGGCGACGCTGTTCTCCCGGCTTCGCGAGGATTTCGACCTCGTCATCATCAACTCGCCGCCGATCCTCGCCGTAGGTGACGCCGAGCTGCTCGCCGCTTATGCGGACGCCACCATCCTGATCCTTCGGTGGGGACACACGACACCCGAGCTACTTCAGGCGACCACCAGCGCATTTGATGCGCCGATCAGCGGCATCATCTTCAATCGCGTTCACTTCGCCAAACATGCTCGTCTCTCATATGGCGACGCGATCCAGCACTTCCCGCGCAACTCGCCCTATCACAAGGGCGAGCTACAGGGCTGGCGCCAGCGTCTTGGCTGGTCCGAGAGTGCCTGATCAATTGTCGCCGGACGACCAGCAAAGCGCAGTGTCGACCGACCATGGTCCTACTGATGGCATCCCGCAGGTTGGAGATAGCTTAGCCGTCCGCCTCTCGCTGGGCGGCGATGAACAAACAACGCCGGCAGCAAGCATCGCCACCAATCTGCTGGTAATCGATCGCAGGACCTTCACCAGAGACTGCCTCGTTGCAGCTTTCGATGCTCATTCGCTCATCGGCATGGTGGCAAGTGCGCCCAGCCCCGAAGACGTGCTTCTTCGATCGGATCAGGACCCTCCGATTGATGCGGTGCTGATCAACCTGGCGGCCGATCCCTTTGATGAAGGCACGCTTGCAAGCATCCGGAGCCAACTGACCAGCCTTCAGCCCGCCGGCCGGATCGCGATCATGACCAGCGTCAGTGACGATGTTCACCTGGATGACGCGATCAGGGCGGGCATCTTCGGCTATTTGCCGAGCGACACGCCCTTGAACATCGCGGCGGAGGCGCTGCGTCTCGTGGGGCTGGGGTGGACGGTATATCCCCGGCTCACACAGTCGGTCCAGGAGCCCCGACTGGGCTCTGCCATGTACTGTGCCGAAATCGCCGGAAGCCTGACCGCGCGGCAGAAGCACGTGCTGGATGGTCTTCGCCTGGGAATGACCAACCGCGCCATCGGCGCGCGCCTCGGCATCAGCGAGCGCGCGATCAAGGCGCATGTTCAGGAGCTGATGCGCCGGCTGAAGGTGAGGAATCGCACCCAGATCGTGGCGAAGCTCGCCGGAACGGACTTCTCGGACAGCTAAGCTTTATCAGGCAGCGGGGCACCAGTCGAACGGCGTGGTGGCGACCGGAACGAGATCTGGTCGCCGCGCAATCGACTAAAGTCGCCTCTGTGCCGCTGCCGCGCCCCAGCCACCACTGGGAAGATGGCTTTCAAGAAAGCGGGTCCGCGCTAGACGACGATGAAGTCAGCGGCCGTCAGGGTCGGTGCCGTGCTGAGCACCGCAATGTGGACCTGCGCGGCCGCCCCGTTTCCGTCGGGATCGTACCACAAATTGCCCGTTGCGCGCTGATAGATGAAATGCTGGTCCGCGTTCGCCGCCTGCACGCCATTGGCCATGAACATGGAGGGGCTGAGCGCGCCCGGAACAGCGTCGGAAATGGCCGTGAATGCGCTGCGGCTGATTTCGAACTTGTCCTGGCCGACCGTGAAATCGCGAACCTTGTCCCGTTCAGCGGAGGACGCTGCTAGGGCCAGCACGAAGATGTCCGCACCGGCCCCGCCCGTCAGTTCGTTCGCGCCGGCTCCCCCGATCAGGCGATCGTTGCCATCTCCCCCCTGAAGGTAGTCACTGCCGTCCTCGCCGTAGAGGATGTCATCGCCGCCATTCCCGGTAAGCAGATCACCGCCCGCACCGCCGAAGATCGTATTGGCGGCATCGTTGCCGAGGATCGTGTTCGTCGCGCTGTTGCCGGTGATCGATACTGCGCCGGTGCCCAGAATGGTCAGATTTTCGATATTGGCGCTCATCGTCCAATTCGCCGTGGCATAGACCAGATCGCTGCCCTCACCCGACAGTTCGATCACCGTGTCGCCGGTGTTATCGACATAATAAACGTCGTTGCCGACGCCCCCGGCCATCGAGTCCGCGCCGCCGCGACCATCGATGATGTCGTTGCCGGATCCACCGTCGATCACATCGCGGTATGCGGCACCGTTCAACGTGTCGTTTCCGCCAAGGCCGCTGATCGTCCAGAGATCATCAGTCGGCGCCGTGAAGTTGTTCGTGCCGTTGGTGCCGGTGTAGCTTTTCGGCTCCGGCAGATTGTTCAGAGAGATGCTGTACCCCTGCTGAAACGAAGCGCCGAACAGGTCCGTCACCTTCACGACAACGCCCAGCGTCGGCGTAGCCTCATAATCCAGCACCGCACCCGCGGCCACTCGCATCACGCCCGTCGCGGCATCGATCGAGAACCGGCCACCGGCATTGTTCAGCAGGGAATAGGAAAGGACATCGCCCGTGTCGGGATCAACGCCCGCAAACGCCGCCACCACGGTGCCGCTGGCCGAGTTCTCGTCAACGGTGCCGCCCGTCATCGTGATGCTGTACGGCGCATCCGGTCGGCCGCTCAAACTGACGGTGACGTTGCCCGTCTGAAGCGTGCCGCTGGCGTCCGTCACCACATAGGTGAAGGTGGCAGTGCCATCGAAGTTGGAAAGCGGCGTGAACACAACATCACCGTTTGCGTTCAGCGTCACGGTACAGCCGGACACCGCCGAAACGCGCGTGATGTTCAGGGGTGAGCCGTGACTTCCCACATCATTGGTCAGCAACGATGCAGCCGAAATCACCATTGCCGTGTCCTCGACACCGGCGAACTGATCCGGTTTCGTGGTGATGGTCGGTGCGGCCGTGGCAGCGATGCCACGCGCCTTGACCGAAGAGCCGCTGACGTCACCATCCTGACCGGAAAGATCGGTCCAGCCGACCACGAAACCGCCATCCGCACGCGTCACCAGCACCGGCTCCACCTGCCCGCCGAGCACCTGGATCGGAATGACGCTCTCGCTGCCCAGGCGAGAGCCATCGGCCGCGAACAACTGCGTCTTGATCCCCGACGTGCCGTACTCAAGGCCGCTGCCGCCGTAATCGGCCCATCCCACGGCGAAGCCGCCCCCGGGCAATGCGGTGATCGTCGGCGCGATCTGGCTGCCGGCGATCGTGGTGTTCGCCAGGATTTCACCGCCCAGCGCGTCGCCGTCATCATCGAAGCGCCTCGCCTTGATCGCGAACCCGCTATTATCGCCGCCCACGAAGCTGCCATCCATCCAGGCGATCACGAAGCCGCCTCCGACGGTTGCGGTGATCGCTGGCTGCTGTTGATTGTTCGCGGTGGCAACGTTGACCAGCCGCTCCGAACCGACTTTGTCGCCCTGCGTATCGAAGACCTGGACCTTGATTGCGTCCTTGCTGGTATCTCCGCCGACCCGGCTGCTGTCCGACCATGTGATCACGAAGCCGCCGGATTCCAGCGCGGTTATGTCAGGCGCTTCCTGCCGGCTATCGGTCGCCGTGTTGACCAGAAACTCGCCGCCAAGCGCCTGCCCCGTCGCACTGTAATGCCGCGCCTTGATTGAGGAGACGCTGTTGTCGCCGCCGGTCAGACTATCGTCGCGCCAGGTGACGACGAACGTGCCATCGGTAAGGGCCGCAACGGAAGCCTGCGCCTGGATCCCTGCTGTCGCCGTGTTGACAAGGAATTCGGCGCCGCTCGCGACGCCGTCTGAGTTGAACAGCCGGGCTTTGATTCCGGTCGAGGAGGTATCGGCGCTACCGCTCGCATCCGTCCATGCCACCACGAACCCACCCGCGGCGAGGCCTGCCACGGCTGGGGAGTCCTGCGCACCGGCCGTTTGGCCATTCACGAGGAATTCCGTGCCGACCGGCTTCCCCTCATCGTCCAGAAGGCGCGCCTTCAATCCAGTGCCGCTTGTATCTCCGGTCAGGCTGGCATCCGACCAGACGGAGATCATCCGCCCGTCTGCCAGGCGCGCCATCGCAAGCTGCTGCTGATTGCCAGTCGTCTCGATGTTGAGCCGCGCTTCGGATCCCGCGCTGAAGCGATGCGTGTCGGTGGTGGCCGCCACGGCAAAGGTCAGCGTCGATGTGAAGATCCCGCCCAGTCCGTCGTTCACCTCCAGCGTCAGGGACGCACTTCCGCCTGCCGCCGAGTCGAGGCGGTCCGTATCGGCGACGGTGAGAATATCGCCATCGATGCGGAAAGCGCCGCCGGTGGAATCATCGATGATGTTGAACGAGTAGAGCGCATTCAGCGCACCCTCGGGCATCAGGCGGCCGACGCCGGTATGCTCGATCGCTCCCTGAACCACGCCCGGCCCCACAAGGTCCACTGACGTCGCGGACCCGGTATATGGCGTGAATACGCGGCTGACGAGCCCACCATCCGGATCGATCCCATTGGGCGCGCTGTCGGCCCAGGCCGCAGCGATCCCGCCACCTGCCAGCCCCACGATGGCAGGCGCGGTCTGGTTACCGGTGATGTTGCCGTTCATGATGAAATCGGCGCCGAGCTTCGCCCCGTCCGCATCGAACATCTGCGCCCGGATTCCGTACCCGCTGGCATCATGGGCTAGCAGGCTGTTGTCCTGCCACGCGATCGCGAACCCCCCGTTCGCAGTCGCCGTGATCGAGGCGAAGGCCTGCGTGTTCAGCGTATAATCGTTGACCAGGATCTCCGATCCGATCTTCGCGCCGCTGGAAGAAAACACCTGCGCGCGGAGCCCGGCGGCGCTGTTGTCGCCGATCCCGCTCGCATCGCGCCAGACGATCACGAACCGGCCATCCGCCAGGGTTGTGATGACCGGCTGGTCCTGCGCGCCAAGTGTCGTCGTATTGACCAGAAACTCGGTTCCCGTCTTCGTCCCCGCGGCGCTGAACAACTGCGCCTTGATCGAGGAGCCGGATGCGTCCCCGCCCAATTTGCTATTGTCCACCCACGTCGCCACGAACCCGCCGGACTGAAGCGCCGAGATGGCGGGCGCCGCTTGAGCGCCGGCGGTCACGGAATTGATCAGGAACTCTCCGCCGATCTTTGCCGCGTCGGCGCCGTACATTTGACCGCGGATGCCCGATCCATTTCCGTCCGGCTGCGTTCCGCTGTTATCAACCCATCCGATTACGAAGCCGCCACCGGCAAGAGCGGTGACGTGCGACGCGGTCTGCCCGCCGACCGTTGTGGTATTTACGAGCAGCTCGCCGCCGATCTTGGCGCCCGTGGCACTCAGAAGCTGCGCGCGGATGGCCTGTTGGCTGGTGTCGGCCGTCAGGCTTCCGTCCGTCCAGCTGACCAGGATGTTGCCATTGGAAAGCACCGCCACCGATGCCGAATCCTGTGCGTTGGCGGTGCTGGTGTTCACCAGGATCTCGGCCGAAGTCGCCTGACCTTGCGCGTTGAACAGCCGCAATCGCACCGCCGTGCCGCTGGCATCGGCACCATTGCGGCTGAAGTCGGTCCAGCACAGCACATAGCCGCCGGTGGACAAAGCCGCGATCGTGGCGTCTGTCTGCGTGCCCGTAACCGAGGTATTTACCTGCGTTTCCACAGTGTCGGCGGTTAGTGCGGCTGTGCTCATGGTTCCTCCCCAACCGCCTGGGAGAACGAACCAACTGGCCAGGCGGCCATTGGATCTAAGATACGCCGCCGCTTACAGCCGGAGCATCGCTATTCTTGAGCTTTCCACGGTAGGTAGGACCTGTCCGAAGGGGAAGAACCAAGCGGCCCGAAAGGCGATCAGCGGAGGACTGAAGTCCTTCCAATCTGACGGGGGAGTATTCGCCGCTGAGCCCGCCCGCGCTCCATTCTACTGACCGGCAATTTGGTACTTTTGGGCGGTCGGTGAAGCCCTCAACGCTCGTCTGGTCCGTCCGACCAGAGCAGATGCAAGCCTGTTCAAGTGCGGCTACACACGACCGGTGCTCTTCCTCAGGGGGCATCGAGCCAATGCACCGCCCCGCCCCTCCGCAGACCGAGGACGAGCGCGCCGAATACGAGCACCGCCGCCACACCGACGGCCAATGCAACAGGCGAAGCCTCCTGTCCGCCGGCGGCGAAAATAGCCGCAAGCGCCCACAGGAAAACGAGGCCATATGGCGGATTCCCTGCCGTGCGGAGCAACGCGCCGCTGGCGATCAGTCCACCAAACACGATGACCGCCGCAGCGATCACAGGCGCACTTTCTCCTGCCTCGACCCCATGGAAGCGTAGCGAGGCGGCGACGTTAACGATGGTGGCTGCGCTCAGCCAGGCAGCAAGCGCGGATAGCGGCAGCATCGCGCACCAGCGCTCACCCGGTGTGAAGCGTGCAGGCCAATCGCTCAGCCGGCGAAGAATGATCAGCAGGTTCACCAGTGTGAACGCGATAATAGCGCTCGATCCGAAGCTGAGCCCGTTCGTCTGCACATAAGCCGCCCAAGCAGCATTGCCGAGGAACGCGGACGCGGCGGGCCGGCGCAGGCGGTGCAGCAAGCGATTGTGCCGCTGCGAGGGCAGCATCTGATAAACGGCAAAGACAAGCGATCCTGTGTAGAGAGCGCCCCAAATCGAGAAAGCCCATCCGGCCGGCGTTACCAGCGTTTGCGCGCGATCCGACTGCGCACCGATCTGCTCGCCGATGCCGAGCGACGGGAGTCCCGGTGTCGCAATCTGGAGAAGAGCCGTGACGATGACGAACAGGCCCGCGCCCATGGCGCTACGATCGGATGCTCCGGAGCTTTTCATCACGCCCCAACAACGAAGCGCCCTTCACGGTTTCACGCGCTCGCTCCCCCCTTCGGTGGCTCGCGCCTGCACGCGATCGAAGCGCGCAAGCACCGGATTGCCCATCCAGGCCGTCGCCCCGGCGGTGCGCAGGCGCTCCTCCACCCGTATCGCGCCGGGGCCGTACCGCCGGTGCATGCCAAACGGCAGAGTCAGCTGGCGATACTCGCCCGACAAGCGGAAACCGTGCCGCGCGAAACATGCCGATATCTGGCCGGGGCGAAAGCGCCGGTAGGTTCCGGGATCCCCCGCTACCGGTCGGCGCCCGCCTGTCCATAGCAAACGCAGCGCGCTGGGGCTGAACATGTTGGGATAATCGATAATGACGCTCTGCCGGGAAATGCGGCAAAGCTCCGCGATCAGAACGTGCCAGTAGTTCACGTGCCCGATCAGTCGGACCGACGTCACCAGATCGAAGCTGGCATCGTCATACGGGGTGGCGAGCAGATCCCCGTTATCGAACGTCACCCTGTCGAGCCCGGGATCGCGCATCAGCCGCCCGGCGCAGCGCGGATCACTGCCATAGACCGTCACGGCAGCGCCTGTTTCAACGAGCTGCCCGGCAAGCTGCCCATGCCCACCGCCAACATCAAGGACGCTGTGGAGACCTTCGGCTGGCAGAAGATGAGCGATACCCCGGCGCTGCACCTCCAGAAAATAAGCGCCAGCCTCATCCTCAAACCGGTGGGCGTACGCTTCGGAGGAGGTTTCGAGGTCAGGCCAGGTTACATCCAGTGCCGTCATGCCTTGTGCCCTCCCGTGAAAACAAAAGGCGCATCGCTCGCCGCAATCATCGGCATCCTGTGATGACCGACCGGGGGTAGCGTGCCGGACCGATGCCGCGACCTGACTTTCAGCTGACGACCAGCGTTGAGCGGGGTAACGGCTGCGTGGTCGCTCCATGGCGCACGTGGGTGTACCAATGCCGGTCGCCGAAGCCCGACCATGGTGTCGGTCGTTTTCTGAACGACATTTGCCGTGTGCCGGTACGTGGGGTTCACCATGATCGTCACGGCGCTGCCGAACAGCACGAGCAGGATAGCGGCCAATCCCTGCACGATCCTCATGTCTCCGCCCCCTCCCGAGCGATCGCCGGTGAGGCGGGCTTGCAACCGCTCCAGCGGCGTGGCGAGCGCAAGGCCGTAGATGATTGCTAGGAATGGAAAGACATAGGCGCAGGCGCCGCGCGACGTTGGCACCACGGCGGCGTGAACGATCAATGGCACTGCGATCATGACCAGTGCCAATGCGACCAGTGATGACGATCGCCGCAACGCGAACACCATCGCGACTGGCAGCAGCGCCACCAACAGCGGCGCCTGCACCCATAGGTCCCGCAAGCTGAACCACACTTCTCCGGTCAGCGCATGGTCGCGCGCAGCGTTGAAGAGGTCGGCCCGGATGACCGCGAACACGAAGGGCGTGATCACCAACAGCAATCCGGCGACGAAGACGGCGCCAATGAGGAGCAACAGGGTCCTGCGCGCAAAGTGCTGGTCCACTGCGGCGCGCAAGCCGCCAGGGAGACACCAGATCGACAGCGCCAGAGCGGCGACTGCGGCCGTAGGTTGGAGCTGGAACGCGATCAACAACATCGCAGCCGCCGCAATCCGTCGGCGGGTGGCGCCCGATGCGGCGCGCGCGGCATCGAACACCCATGTTGCGGCAACAAGCACCAGCAAGGTCTGTAGCGCGTTCACCTGAGAGGAATGTGCGCTTTCCAGCGCCCAGCCTGACGTGGCGAAGAGCAATGTTGCCGTCAGTGCAGCGGCATTTCCCTCGTGGCGCCGGAGCCACACGAACATCCAGGCAGCGGCCAGCGCCATCGCCAGAATGGAAGGAAGCCGCACCACCGCCAGCGGCGGCTCGCCACCGAGCTGAACCGCCGAGCTTGCCAAGGAGGACAGCAATGCGTTCAGATCATAACCGCCGCCCGCGAATGGCAGGGCTCCATCCCGCGCCAGGCTCATCACGGCGACCAATGCGTCATGTTCTGCCAAGCGCGCCGGCGTTGCCGTGACCGTCAGGCCATAAAGGAGCCCAGATGCGATCAGGACCAGCCACACGAGCGCCGGATGCTCCGTGCCATGCGCGGGTTCGCCAATGACTGCACCAGCGGCTTTGCTGGCCATACTTGCCCTCCGTCACTCCGACGGAAGAGTGATTGTCACCACTGCGCCGGAACACCCCGCTCAGGAGCTGTGCCAACGCTGCCAAACTTATGGTGCCGAGGCATTAAGGAGATCTCCCTAAGCTACTTAGATTAGGGACAGATTCCTAAGTAATGACGTGCGTTACCCATGCCTTATCTTCGGTCAGACACATGATCCGTTCGGCCGACGCGAACGTCAGCCAAACGTCCTTATTAGGTTAAATGGGCCGCCCGCTCTCATCAGAAACGCGGGCGATCAACGTGCCGTTATTGTCTCCTCGGAAAAGCGAGGCAAAAGTCTCCGGCATCTGGCTAAGTCCATCGCGAACATCTTCGCGATGCGCCAGCTCGCCCGCCTCGAGCCATCCCCCAAGCTGCACCATCGCTTCCTCGTATCGATGGGCATAATCGGGAACCAGAAAGCCCTGCAGCCTGATCGCACCATAGATGATGCGCATCATGTCCAGCGGTGGATCGCCCGCGGCGCCATCATATGTTGCGATCTGACCGCACAGGGCGACACGACCGCCTCGGTTCAGGCGTGCGACAACGTCGCGCAGCAGGGATCCGCCGACATTGTCGAAGAAGACGTCCACGCCTCCCGGGCAGAGCGCGTCGATCCGGGTCGCGACATCCTCCGCCTTGTAGTCGATCACGTCATCGATACGGCACGCCTCGCGCAGCCAGGCCGCTTTCTCCGCTCCACCGCATATTGCCACCACGCGCGCACCCACGATGCGGCCGATCTGCGCCGCGATCGATCCGACGGAACCCGCCGCGCCGGAGACGAGTACCACTTCGCCTGGCTTCGGCCGGGCCACGTCGAGCATGCCGAAATACGCAGTCAGGGCGTTCATGCCGAGCACGCCCAAAGCATCGACCGAAGAGACGGCATCAGGAATGATGCGGTATCCAAGCGCCGGATCGACCCATTGATAATCTTGCCAGCCTGCGGTGCCGAGCACGCGCGCGCCGACTGGAAACGCCGCATTGTCGCTCATCGCTACTCTGGATACCGCCGGGGCGATCACGGGACTGCCGACCTCAACCGTGGGATAATAGCTGCTTCGATTGCCGCTGATCCAGTTTCGGATGGTCGGCGCACACAACAGGAGCTCCGTCTGCAGCAGGATCTGTCCGGAAGCGGGCGCCGCGTTTGATACCGGCGTCTCACTCCAGGAAAAGTTCTCCCGCGATACTTCGCCGCCCGGATGTGACGCCAAGGTCCATTGCCGATTGATCAAACCGCATCCCCTCTTTCGCATATCTGTTCTGGTCAGTTTATCTGTTTCGGCGCGTGTGGCTAGGCGACATCATTATCGCAGTAGAGCGCGGAATCACGTTCGCACTCCATCTCTGATCGGCTGGCGCCTGGCAGCATCAGAAGGCGGCGCACCACGACGGCCTGATCGATCCGGCAGGCAGACTACGGGTCGATCCGGGGGGGGGTGCATCTACGACCTCGCTGATGCTCAGGTGAGGCTAGGCTTGCGAGGCCCGTAGCTACTGTTCGCTGGATTAGCTGATAGTGAGCGTAGGACCGCTGAGGTCCGCGCCCCAGCATAAGAGCGGGCCAACCGCTGACTTGTTACCAACGCGGTAACGCACTGATCACAAACGAAAAGGGCCGGCTTTCGCCGGCCCTCTTAAGTCCTCATCCTCCCTTGTGGGAGAATGGCGCGCCCGGAACGATTCGAACGTCCGACCCTCAGATTCGTAGTCTGATGCTCTATCCAGCTGAGCTACGGGCGCGTTGGAGTGGCGCTGATAGAAGCGACTTTCAGATTGCGCAAGAGCGTTGCGGGCTACTTTTTGAAAAAGTAAGCACGAGCCATGATTTTGCGCGCTTTCCTCTCGTCTTTGGTCCCCGGATTGCTGATCACGGGGTGCACGGCACCAGCCAGCTATCCCTCGCTACTCCCGCGCCCGGCCGAATCACAGAGCCTGGAGGAGCCGGCTGCGGCGGCAACGACCGAGGCAAGCAAGCCAGATCCTGAAGTGGATGCGAAGATCGCAGAGACCACCCGATTGCTCGCGGAACGCTCCGCCGCGTTCGAGGCGGCAAGTTCCCGCGCTGAACGATTGGTCACCGTTGCGAAGGGCGCGGCGGCCGGGAGTGAGGCCTGGCTGAACGCCCATGTCGCCTTGGCGGAGATGGATGAACTGCGCTCGTCAACCGCGGACATCGCCGTCACGCTGGACGATCTGGCACGTGAGCGCGCCTTGTCGCTGGCGTCCGATTACCCACCACTCACCCAGGCCGCCGATCAAGCTCGAGCCGCCATCAAGGCGCAGGCGGAGCGGATCTCATCCCTTCAAGGCCGACTTTCGCCGGCCTGAGGCTGCCTTAATTAGAGCGGCCGCAACGCCCCGTTGCGCAGATACATGGCGGTGACGGTGATTTCCGTCACGCCGCTACCCACCCGCACGGCTGTCACCTTGGGCGACGGTTTGCGCCCGAGCACGAAATCTAGCAGCGTGACCTTTGGATCGCCGGACGCGCCCCCGCCATCGGAGCGATCAGTGCTTCCGTTGCCGCTGACGTCATGCCGCAGATCGATCGCATAGGTGCCCGGCGCTGAGACAGGCATGCAGAACCGGATCGGGCCGGTCGCCGGTGTGGGAACCTCCACGCGCGTCAGCCACCCCTTCTTCTCGAACCAGGTGGAGGACGGACCACCAAAGGTCCGCACGCGCAACTGACCGGACCGGCTCTTCAGCCCGACGACATTGACCAGGATCGCAGGAGCGTTTCCCGCCGTACAGCGCGCCGCATAAGGCCCGAGGATCGCTCCCCCGCCCTGCGCCTGGGCTGGGCTGCCGAGCAGGACAGTGGCGAATGCAAGATAGGCTAAGGACTTCATACTAGGGGTTCTGCCACGCGCAGATGGCGCAACGATGGCGATTCGTCGGCGAAACGAGACGGCGGCATGACACTTCCCCACCGATATGTCCGACCGCCATGTGCTGACGGGCAACCGAAGTTCGAAGCTAGGGGGATCATGGTGGGCGCTGACGGGTTCGAACCGCCGACCTACTCGGTGTAAACGAGCCGCTCTACCAGCTGAGCTAAGCGCCCCCTTTCGGGTGCACGCCCCTTAGGCGCCCCGCGCGCGCTACACAAGAGACCCGCAAGCCATAGCGCCGGTGCTGTACGCGCGCCCATGAGGCACGCGCGTGTCATACCACTGGAAGACCAAGCGCGCGTGCCATGGAAACATAACGGCGCATGGCATCAAGCCCCCGTTCCGTCAGCGACATGAAGGCGCGACGGCGGTCAAAGGGATCGGGGCGACGCTCGAAAAGGCCTGCCTCAGTCAGCCGGGCGATCCAGCGCAGCGCGGTCGTGGGCGCCACTGCGGCGGCGATGCACAGGCTCGACACCGACACATGCGCCCGTTCGAGGTGCGCCGCGTAAAGATCGAGCATCATGTCCCATGCGGGATCTTCGAACAGCCCGGTCCCGACATAACGGTCGCGCAGTCGGCGCGCGCGCACGATCTGGCGGATGTCCGCGGCCGTGATCGGATGCTCGCCGCCCGGCTCGGAACTGAAATCGAGCCCGGCTTCCGCCACGAGCGCGCTGCGCGGCGGATCGTCGTGCTTCGACAGCCGCGCGAGAACATCGGCGATCCGGGCCACTTCGGCATTCAGCTTCGCGAGCCGCGCCGCCTCATTCTCGCTGATGCGATCATGCAGCGCGAGATGCGTGGTTCCCTGAGCGACGGCGATTGCCCCGATCCAGTCGGACGGGCCCGGGTCACAAAGGATCTGGTGTCGCGACAGCTGCAATCCGGCTGCCGTCACATCGATCTGTTCCGAATCGATCGCCACGACCATGGACAGGTCACGTCCCGCGGCCAGGCCGTCCAGCCGGGACAGCGCCCGCGAAAGGTCATCTTCGGAGGCGGATCGCGCGTCGATCAGGATGAGCGGGCGCGAGGCAAGATCAGCGATCCGCTTCACGGCGTCGTGCAGCGGCGCCGAGGTGACGATGCGGCCGCCAGCAAGCGCGACCGCAGCGGCAGCCCCCGCCCCGCCGACCTCTTCGTCTCCAGCGTCGTTGATCAGCACGGCATCGAATCGCGTCATCTGCGCGAGATATTCTCGTTCAATCAATTGCATGTATCACTCCGATCCGCGATCGAACCCAAGTGTTCACCATTATCGGACTTGGCGATTGTCTAACATCCGAAATGGCAGGTATACATGCTGGAACGTGTTTCATATCCGAATTGGATCAACGAGGACTAATCTAAGGATTTGACGATTTCCTCGACCATCTTCTTGGCGTCGGCCAGGAGCATCATGGTGTTGTCGCGATAGAAAACCTCATTGTCGACACCAGCATAGCCGACACCGCCCATGGACCGCTTGACGAACAAAACGGTCTTGGCCTTCTCAACATCCAAGACGGGCATACCATAGATGGGCGACGACTTGTCGGTTTTGGCTGCCGGGTTGGTGACGTCGTTCGCACCGATGACGAATGCGACATCTGTTTGAGCAAATTCAGAGTTGATGTCCTCCAGCTCGAACACCTCGTCATAGGGCACGTTCGCCTCGGCGAGCAGCACGTTCATATGCCCCGGCATGCGGCCGGCCACCGGGTGGATGGCATATTTTACGCGGACGCCATGCTCCTTTAGCTTGTCTGCCATCTCGCGCAGCGCATGCTGGGCCTGTGCCACCGCCATGCCGTAGCCGGGCACGATGATGACCTGCTCCGCCTGGCTCATCAGGAAGGCGGCGTCCTCCGCTGAGCCGCGCTTCCACGGCCGGTCGATCTGCGCCGCGCCACCGCCGCTCGGCCCGGCCTCTGCACCGAATCCGCCAGCAATCACGCTGATGAAGCTGCGGTTCATCGCGCGGCACATGATGTAGCTGAGGATCGCGCCCGAGGAGCCGACCAGCGCGCCCGTGATGATCATGGCGGTATTGTGCAGGGTGAAGCCCATCGCCGCAGCCGCCCAGCCGGAATAGCTGTTCAGCATCGACACGACGACAGGCATGTCCGCACCGCCGATCGGAATGATCAGGAGGAAACCGATCGCGAAGGAAAGCGCGACGACGATCCAGAAGTCGAGCGGAGACTGGGTCAGCCAGAAGGAGAAGGAGAACCACAGGATCATCAGCCCGACGCCGAGGTTGATCGCATGGCGCATCGGCAGCATGATCGGGGCGCCGCCCATGTTCCCGTTCAGCTTGAGGAAGGCGATTACGGAACCGGAGAAGGTGATCGCGCCGATCGCCACGCCCAGGATCATCTCGATCCGGCTGACACCATGAATCGCGGCGAAGGGCTGACCGATCAGCGGCGTCACGACATCGGCAATGCCGAAGGCGACCGGATTGAGGAAAGCGGCGATCGCCACCAGCACCGCGGCAAGGCCGACGAGGCTGTGAAACGCCGCCACCAGCTGCGGCATGGCCGTCATGGCAATCCGCCGCGCCGTGACCACGCCGATCACCGCACCCACCGCGATCGCAGCGAGTATCTGGAATACGGCCAGCGTATCCACCCGCTGCAGCAATGCGGCATAATCATAGCCGGCGACCTCACCGACCGCGATCACCGGCACCACGGGCACGTGCGTCGCGAGCGTGGTGATCACGGCAATGGCCATGCCGATCATGCCGTAGCGATTACCCCGCCGGCTGCTTTCAGGGCTGGAGAGACCCCGCAGGGCGAGGATGAAGCACACACCCGATATCAGGTAGGCGAGCGCCACCCAGGGATTGTCCGCGACGTGTTCCACTATCCTCTTCCCCCTAATCGTCCGGCCATCGCCGGGTCGCCCTTTTGTGGCGCTACTTCATGGCAGTCGGGCCCGACCCGGCCCATGCGACGCCCGTGTTTAGTGCTTGGCCGCAGCGGGCCGTTCCTTCTTCTTGTACATCGCCAACATCCGCTGGGTGACGGCGAAGCCGCCGAAGATGTTGATGCTCGCCAGCACGACGCCGAGCAGGCCGAGCCACTTGGCGCTGGCCGAGCCGCTGGCGGCGGCGGCGATCAGCGCACCGACGATGATGACGCTGGAAATGGCATTGGTGACGGCCATCAGCGGCGTGTGAAGGGCCGGGGTAACCGACCAGACCACGAAATAGCCGACGAAACAGGCCAGCACAAAGATCGACAGGATCGCGATGAAGCTCAACTTCCCCTCCTCACACCACGCG
Organism: Sphingomonas sp. CCH5-D11; assembly: GCF_001557395.1. Lineage (NCBI taxonomy): Bacteria > Pseudomonadati > Pseudomonadota > Alphaproteobacteria > Sphingomonadales > Sphingomonadaceae > Sphingomonas > Sphingomonas sp. CCH5-D11. The sequence continues at coordinate 32,473 of NZ_LSKH01000148.1, forward strand.
AATGTTGAGAAAGTTGAGACACTCGCGCGTTTTCCTCCAACGCCTCAACTTTCGCCGCCCCGGCTGATTGCTCTGTTGCTCGGTGGGCGGCGTGCAGGACGGCATCAGGCGGTCAGAAGCCGCTGATTGACCACCTTGCCGTCCTTCGTCAGCCGAACGGCATCGCCAATCTCTTCATCGAGCACCGGCCGGCCCTGTTCCTTGTCCCAGAAGGCGGACAGGAAGTTGAACAGGTTGCGTGCAAACAAGGCCGATGCATCGGCGGCAAGGCGCGACGGCACGTTGCGATGGCCGACGATCTTCACGCCATGTTTGACGACGATCTCCCCAGCTACGGCGCCCTCGACATTGCCGCCCTGCTCCACCGCGAGATCGATGATCACGCTGCCTGGCCGCATGGTGGCGATCTGCGCATCGCTGATCAGGCGCGGTGCGGCGCGGCCGGGGATCAGGGCGGTGGTGATGACGATATCCTGCTTGGCGATGTGCCCGGACACCAGTTCGGCCTGCGCCTTCTGATATTCCTCGCTCATTTCCGTCGCATAGCCGCCGGAACCCTCGCCTTCGATGCCGGCGACATTCTCCACGAAGATCGGCTTGGCGCCGAGCGACATGATCTGCTCCTTGGTGGCGGAGCGGACATCGGTGGCGGACACCTGCGCCCCCAGACGGCGCGCGGTCGCGATCGCCTGAAGCCCCGCCACGCCCACACCCATGACGAACACCTTCGCCGCCGAAACGGTACCCGCAGCCGTCATCATCATCGGGAAGGCACGGCCATATTCGGCTGCTGCGTCCAGCACCGCCTTGTACCCGGACAGATTGGACTGCGAGGACAGTATGTCCATCGACTGAGCGCGGGTGATGCGCGGCATGAACTCCATCGCCAGCGCTTCCAGACCGGACGATGCATAGGCATCCACCCGCGCCCGATCACCGAACGGATTGAGCCCCGCCGCCACCCAGGCGCCCGGCTTTGCCCCGGCAAGCGAGGCCGGGTCCGGCCCCTGCACGCCCAGGATGATGTCGGCGCCGGCAAGCGTGCCTGCCCTATCACCTACGGTAGCGCCGGCTTCGCGATACGCCTCGTCAGCGATCGACGCGCCAGCGCCAGCGCCGGATTCCACGGCCAGATCTGCGCCCAGCTGAATGAACTTCTTCACCGTCTCCGGTGTTGCCGCCACTCGCCGCTCGCCGTCCGCCCCCTCTTTAAGGACAGCGATCTTCATGGCTCAGGCGATCAACCAGACAACAAGGGCAGCCAGCAGCACGCATGCTACCGTTCCCCACTTCAGCATCCCCATCACGCGGCCATAAGTGGCGGCATGCGCCTTCATGTCTCCGCGGGTCGTACCATGGTCAGCCATAGCCATCCTCTTTCCCAAAAAGCTTTGTGTAGCGTCTTAGTCCGCTCGACGGCCACCCCTCAAGCCTGCTTAAGCCTGCTTTTACTTGCACGCGATAAAGCAGAGCACCGGATGGGACAGGACCAGAGATGACGCGCAACGGGCAGCGCTTGCTGATGCTGATCGATGACGAGCCTGCGCAGCGGCGCCTCGTGGCGGCGCTTGCCGCCCGTGGCGGCTGGCGCACGATCTTTGCCGGTGACGCGGAAACCGCCATCGCCACCCTTGGCACGCAGGACGGGATGCGTCTGGACGCGATCCTGTTCGATCATTGGGGCGAGGATGCGGACGCTTCCACGCTCATCGCCGAGTTGCGCGCCCGTCGCCCGGCGCTTCCGGTGCTGGTCGTCACGGCGAACGGCTCGGTCGCCCATGCGGTGAACGCAATGCGTGCCGGCGCGACCGACTTCCTGGTGAAGCCGCTGGCACCCGAACGCTTGTTGCAGGCGTTGGAAGCTGCCGTTGAGGGCACCGCGGCGGGCGAATTGCGCCCGCTTACCGAAAAGATCCCCGCGATGCTTGGCTTCGACGAGATCGTCGGGTCAGAACCGCAATTCCGCGCGGCGCTGGCCATCGCGGCTAAGGCGGCGCGCGCCCGAGTCGCCGTGCTTATCGAGGGTGAGAGCGGCGTCGGCAAGGAAGTGGTGGCGGAGGCGGTCCATGCGGCCAGCCCGCGCGCCAGAAAGCCGATGCTAACGGTGAATTGCAGC
>NZ_LSKH01000149.1:0-16521 GCF_001557395.1 Sphingomonas sp. CCH5-D11
CGTCGGTCGCCTCGTCGCTCGGATCGATGCACCAGCATTTGCCGGCGTGGCGGATGTCGATCAGCCGGTCGGATTTGTTGTCGATCCCGAAGGTGTAGCCGTGACGCTGGTCTAAGCCGGCGACGGTGACGTCGGTCGTTTTGGCCTTGATCGTGACGACGGGCGCGACCGCGGGGGTCAGCAGCACGGTATCGCGCGGCGTTTGCGCCTGTGGGACCAGCGCGGGTGCGGGCGGCTTGCCGAGCGACGGCATCTTCGGGATCGGCACGAGGCCGTTCACCGCGTCCTGCGCCATGTCGGCCGCCATTGCGGTCGCCATGAAGATGGCGGTGCGCGCGAGATCCTGGGCGATGGCTTCGCGGTGCGGCTCGGTCAGCGTCGGCAGGAGGTGGCAGAGTTTGGTGTCGAGCGCGAAGGCGACGGGCTCGGCGTTGGGATCGATGCACATGATCGTGACCTTTCGGCAAAATGCCCGGACCCCATGTCCAGGATGCCGATCCGGTCCCTCTCTCCTTCCGGCGCAGCCGGTGCCGGCATCGGCGCGGGGCGATGCCGTGTCGTTCAGCGAGGCGGTCGCGGATGTCGCATGAGGCGCTTCCTGGCGCTCGACAGGTGATCGATCGAGCGTTGCAGGAAGAAGGCGTGCGCGCTGTCGGATTCGAGTGAGCCCAACCGGTTTTCGAGCGTCTTGATGCGGTGGTCGATCGCGTCGATCGTCAGCATGATGTCGTCGAACGAGAGCGCGACGACGGTCTGCGGATAGGGATAGGGCAGCGCCGGCGCGACGAAGGCGAGGAAATGGGGCTGCACGGGCAAATGGTGCAGGAGGGCGGTCGCGACCGCGCGGCGGATCTGGGAGGCGCCGTGGACGAGTTCTGCTAGCAGCACGTCCATCGCCATCGGGCGGACGATGCGCAGTGCGCCGGGGTCTAGGGTGACGGCGATCGGATCGGTCGAGGCGAGACCGATGACGCCCTCCGACAGGATGGCGAGAACGTCGCCTTCCTCGATGCAGGGACCGTCATCGAGACAGGCGTCATGCGCGGCTTCGCTGGTGTCGAAATAATGGACGCGGTACATGCGCTGGTCCTTTCTCGCTGGGATCAGGAATATTGCGGGCGACGCGCGGGAAACCGCGCGGGCGGGAGGCCGGAGAAGCTGAAGGCGCGGAAGCGTCCGCCGGTGTAGGCGGCCGAATCCACCGGCGGGCGATGCCGCTGCAGGCGGTCGAGCAGGCGATTGGCGCGGCGCATCGCCGCGACCGCGGCCTTGTCATGGTAATGGAGGGCGATCACGCGGACGAAGGTGCCGGTATCGTACCGTAGGGTAGGCAGGGTGGCGTCTACGAGAGAACACCCCACTGCCCCCCTCCGAACCGGACGTGCAACTTTCACTGCATCCGGCTCTCCGCTCCGGGCACTGTAGAACGAAAGTCCGGCAGCTTCCCTGCATGAAGGAGTTGATGACAGGGCGCGCAAAGCGGCCTCGTCTTCCGGGCCCGTTCGGCGTGAAGCCTCCGGAACACCGGCCCATCCCTCATGCGACGCACGGGGTTGCTGTGGTGAAGATGGAACGGTCCATCGGTGCCGCCACATGCGGAGCATGCTTGGGCGAGCACTCGGTCAGTCAGGTTGGTCCTGCTTAACCGAAGAGCTTCCGTGCGAGGCGTGTTGTCGACCGACGGCCAGAACACCGGCCTACGATCGAGTTCCGCCAGTCGCCAAACCGCGATCCTCCTCTCATCCCTCCCAACGCCGATACGCACTACGTACCTGCCCGGGCCAACCCTGAGGCGCCGGAGCGAAGCCATTAGGCTTGTCCGATGCTTGTGCGCGAGCGTCTTGAACAGACTACCGCGCCAGAGAAACTCGAGCTTGTTGAGTGCGCCTTTCACATCCACGGCCAAGGCATAGTAATTTGCAAAGCCGCGAAGTTCGGCGTTGTAGACCTTGACGATCTCCGCATCATCCATGTGAAGCAGGCCCGGACGGTGCACAGCCCGTCCCAAGTCGAACTGACCATAGCCGTGCCTCTGGCTGAACGATTGCACCTTGTCGCGCGGGACCAGCAACTGAATTTGATCCGTCACCGTCCGCTTGACTGCGACGATGCCCGTCCGTGCCCGTTGTTTGACGAGCCGGTCGGACGCCGTGCGAGTGCGCACGTCGTAGCCAAGGAACCTTGCTCCCTTCCGAGCCTCGCGGATCCCGCTTTTCAACGGGGACGTTCGGAGCTCAAGCTCGCTCGCGAGGAAGCCCTCGATGGCGGCCTTGATCTCTTCGGCCTCGGCCCGGCTGCCGATAACCCCCAGAAGGAAGTCGTCGGCGTACCGGACGTAGCGAAGGCGTCGAAAGTCTGGATCGAACGGGTCCGTCGCGGGTAGCTTGCGCATCGCCGCGAGCGTCTCCTTTATTCGGTCCAGCCATGGTTGGATTTCATCAACCTGCCCTTTGTCACGCAGCGCAGCCACGCGCTTCCGGGCGTACTCGGAACGGCGCTGAAGGTGCCTGTATTCCGCCGATTTGCGACGTTGGGCACCCTTGTCGAAGCCAGCGACGAGCCCTTCCACATAATGGTCAAGCTCGTGCAGGTAGACGTTCGCGAGCAGAGGCGAGACGATGCCTCCTTGCGGCGTGCCACTATAGGTTTCGTGGAAACGCTGCTGCTCCAGATACCCTGCCTTCAGCATCGCACTGATGAGAGCGGTAAACCGCCTATCATCAATGCGACGTTCAAGCAGGCTCAACAATTTCTCGTGAGAGATGTTGTCGAAGTATCCTTCGACATCGACTTCGATCAGCCACTTCACGCCCTTCCATGTCTTGCGGACATGGTCGAGCGCCGTGTGACACGACCGCCCCCGTCGAAAGCCGTGTGACCGATCAGAGAAGATCGGTTCATAGACTTCGTTCAGGATCATCCTGACCACTTCCTGCACCAGTCGGTCGGTTGCAGTCGGGATGCCGAGCGGTCTTGTTTTACCGTTGGTCTTGGGGATGTGGACGCGCCTGACCGGCTGCGGGCGATACGTGCCCGCCGAGAGTTGCGCGATCACCGCATCGATCCGGCTTTCGTCGAGATCGGTTACGGCCTCACGGTCGATGCCGGGGGTCTCTGCCCCACGGTTCTGTTGGATGCGGCCCAAAGCTTCCACCCACAAGGAGCGGGATAGCAGCAGTCGGAACACACCGTTCACACGTTTGCCGGTCAAGGCAATCGTTCCAAGTGATTCCAGCCTTTTCAAGGCGGCACAGGGTTGCATCAGCAGACCTCCGCCCTGGTTCGATGCTGGATCGAAGCTGCCGCACTTCCCCCGCTCGGTTGCGCTTTCGCTCGGGTCACCCCGAACTTATACGGCCGACCGTCCCTCACCGAGGCAAGGGCTGTCCCGGCAATTACGCCGGGTGTTCGGGTAATATTGCGGCTCCGCCGCCATACAGGTCGATAACTCGACCAGCTACAGGCGGTCCCGTAGTTACGCGTGAAAGGAGATAAGCTAACGGTCTTAGGTGGCCTTTTCATCTCTAGTCCTCCGAAGGAGGTCACGCCGACAAGGTTGGCCGGTCAAGTCGATGGTACGGACTTGGCCGCTTCTCGGGTCCGAGCTGGTAGAGTGGACCCGACGCGTCGGTGCGGGGTTTCAGTCGCTTTCCTCGCCGCCAAGGGTTTAGGCCGCGAGAGATTGGGCTTCACGCAGTGTAGCGTTCACCATAACCGTCTTGCCCTGACCCGTTGCTTCAATGCGACTATTCACTTTGGGCCTTTTCCGAGCATGCTATGGTCCCGTTCTCCTTTCGAAGTTTCAGCCCGAGGGCACCGGTAAGCTCGGTGGGCAGATGCCATTGCCAACAAGCATCACGTCATCAGACGCACTCCTTTCTCGCGCCACAACGGCGCACACCAGCCCCCCTCCTCGGGGCCACCCCACTCACGGTCGATTTCGTAGAAGGCGAGGATGCTGCGCATTGGGTTAACTCCGGTTGTCACCGGGTCGGATGATCCTCCCGGTTCACAACAGCCGGTCCGCCTTCCCCTTCCTCAGACGTCCGGTGCGTCGTCGGGACGCTGGTGGCGCAGCGCACGCGCGAGCGCCCGCTTGCGGGCGGTCGCCGCGGCGCGCGACGGATAGGCGCCCGAGAGGCGCGAGGGGTGCGAAAGGCTGTTGTCGAACACGACCCACCCCGTTGCGGTATGGGCGACGTGCATGCCGTCGCTGCGCGAGGGCGCGGTCATGACGGCCGCGCCCGCCTGACCGCGGCCTCGGCCGTGAGCTGGCCGGCAAGGGCGTTGCGATCCGAGGCGATCCGGCTGTCGGGCGCAGCCACGACTTCGGCCGCGCGGGTCAGCAGAGCCGCGAGGTCGGTGTCCGACATCGGCGCCGGTTTGGTCGCGGATCGCGCGGGTTCTTCCCCAGCCTTGTCGAGCATGAGCACGAGGATCGAGGGCTTGATGTCCTCGTCGAGCGGGCGACTGTCGGCGACGAACCTGCCGCCACGCGTGATCGCGAACGCGATGAAGGTGGGTGATACCCCGTTATCGGCGTTGGGGATCGTGGTGCCGCGATCGTGGAACTGGATGTCGATGAAACGCGGCGGGCCACCATAAGTCTTTTCGAGAAAGCAGAAGGTCACGCGGCGACCCTCGCTGGTCTTCGCCGTGATCGTGAACGCGCCGTCAGGCACGTCGATGGGCTTGTGCGGCACGTCGTTGTAACCGGCGAAGCCCGCGGCGATCGCGTCGTCGCGCGTCATGACGGGGAGATCGGTGATATCGGCCATGTCGGGACTCCTTGATGATGGGGATCAGGCGGCGCGTTTGACCGTGATGAGGTCGGCGAAGCGGTCACGGACCGCGCAGGCATCGGGATAGAGGTTGGCGAGACCGTGCCGAGCGAGGATCGGCGCGCGCGAAGCGGCGACGACACCGGCCTCCTCGATGGTGGGGACGCGCGGTGGCCAGCCTCTGACGTAGCGAAGGTCGGGCGGCATCGCGCTTTCGAGCCGTCGCCGTTCGGCCGCATCGGCCTTGGCAACGGTAATCCGGTTCCTCAAATTACCTGGTATGTGGCGCGGTGCGACGTCGGCGAGCCAGCGCGCGGGCTGGAACGAGAAGGTCGAGGTCGCCTCGAGGTCGACCAGGTGAAGCAGCGCGGGACGATTTGCCGGTGCCGAAGCCGATGCCTGGGCGTCGCCGAGCGACTGGAGGACGCAGAAGCGGCACGACAGTCGCGACGACTGGTAACAGGTGTAGGCGACGTGCAGCGGGATGCCGAGCGTATCGTGCGCGGCGAAGACCTGTGGTGTCGTCCAGTGCGCGATCGGGTTCCACAGCATCATCGCGGTGCCGTGGGGATTGCCGGCAGCGGCGTAGCGCGCGTCTGCTTTCCATTCGGGTGTGCGTGACCGAGCGATGCTCTCGTCGCGGCGCAGTCCCAGCACGTTGATGATAGTCTGGCCGCGCAGCAGTCTGGCGAGGTGCGGCCCGATGACATGGGCCTTCATCTCTGAGGTGCAGAAGCGCAGCGCCGAGGATGACCAGGGACCGATCAGATTATAGGTTTCGAGTGCCTCGTAGCGCGCCTTGCCGTTGGCAAAGCGCGTGGCCCAGCGGTCGAACAGGTCGCCGGCGTTGCGCCGGACGATCGTCAGCGGGACGCCGGCGTGGGCCGCGAGATCCTCGACCGTCGCGGGCGTTTCGTCCCATTCGGCACGGCCGAGGTCGGCGTGAATGGCGATACGCCGCTCGCGCGGATGGCCGAGCGCATCGAGGATCAGGTTGACCGCGAACATCGCGGCCGAGCTGTCCTTGCCGCCCGAGAGGTTGAAGACGATCCATGCGCCGCGTTCGACCGCGTCGAGGATGGCGGGCGGCAGGGCGAGGGCCGGAAGGCCGGCGACCAGGCCGCGTCCGATGTCGATGAACATGGCCGTTCAGGCCGCGAGCGGTGCCGGCAGCGCCAGCCACTCGGGTTCGTCGTTGGCGATGACCGGATCGTGTGCGCGGGCCTCGGCTTTCGAGAACACGGTCGCGCTGGCGAGTGCCCCGAAGCCGTCGTCGTTGTTCCAGAAGACGGCGTGGCCGTTCTGGTCGCGCGAGGCGAGCACGAAACCGAAGCGACCCTCGTGACCATGGGTGTCGGGATCGGCTGCGGCGCTGCGCGCGGCGCGGTCGAGGATGTCCTGGGTGCTGTGGAACGTCAGCCCCGCGTCGGTAATGATGACGCAGCCGCCTCCGAACTCGCCGGGGCGCAGCCGGTCGCAGTCGGAGATCCATGCGAACCCGCAGGGGAGCGCGGACTTGCAAGCGCGGAAGATGAGCTGGGCGACCTGTTCGACGCCGAATTGATCGCCGCTGAAGAATACGCGCGCGTTCCCGTCTTCGCCTTTCCAGTCGATGTCGATCGCGCAGTCGAGATAAGGGAAATGCCAATCGTCGAATATCTCGAGGAAGCTTTCGAACTTCATCGGCCCCTTCGCCGGGAACACGGCGTGGAACGCGGGATCGAGCGCGTCATATTCGTGGGCGAGGTCGGCATCGTCGCCGTTGGTGTCGAGGATATCGACTGCCTGTTCGGCAATGGTCAGCAACGCCGCGTCGGCGTGGCTCATGGTCAGCGTGAACGCGGCCTTGGTGTAGGTGTTCGCCATGGGAATGCTCCGAAATGATGGGAAATCGCTCTGTGCGGTCGCGCTCAGGCGTCCGCGGCCTCGGCGAGACGCGCGTTGGCGGCCGCGGCCTCGGCGGGGTAAGCCTGCGTGAGATTGCCGTGCAGGACCGCGAAATCCGGGATCGGGAAAAGACCGTTCGGCCCGGGCCGGGTAATCAGCAGCGCGCTGATGACGGCATCGGCCGGATCGGCATGGACGATGGTGGGCGTCTCGCCGTTATACTCGACCGGCGCGGTGAAGCCCGCCTCGCGCCAGGTGGCGAGTCCCTCCTCGACGCGTGTCGCATAGTCGGCGACGGCCTCGTCGAGCTCGTTCTCGATATGGAGGACGAGTTCGACATAGCGACCGAAATCGTGTCGGTTGGACAGGCCGGCGAGGCGGCATCCCGGGGGCGGCGGGCCGTAGCGTGCGATCAGCGCGGACTTGTAGACCGCGATTTCGAGGCGGTTGAGGCTGTCGAAGTTGGGCGACTGGCCGAGTTGCGCGCAATCCTCCTCGGCGGGACCGGCACCGAGATCGATAAAATATGGCATGGGGCTCTCCGTCGATCGTCATTGATCGACGCGCCCCATCCCCCTCCCCTTTCTTGTCGGGTACTCAGTCGCCGAAGAAGCGGCGCTTGATGGCGATCTGCGCCTCGCCATCGGACTGGCCGAGGGTCATCAGCCGGTCGGTCTCGAGCGTGATCGCGAGATCGGCGGGAAGATCGGCCCAGCGTGAGGCGATGGTGACCGCGGCGGCCGCTGTGGTCAGCTCGCCGGGGTGCGCGCCATGCCATGCGACGGTTTCGTCCTCACCCGTGAGATGCGGGTGCGGGCGCAGCACCTGGACGAAGAAGGTGCCAAGCGGGCGGTCCCACCCGATGCTGACGCTGGTGCCGGGTTCGATACCGGGAAACTGGTGGCGGCTCATGGCGATCCTTTCAGGGTCAGTGCAGCGAGATCCACTCGGCGTGCCAGGGGCGCGGGTGCGGGTAGAAGCGAAGAACGCCTGGGACATCGGTTTCGCCGCTGGCGAGGCGTTCTTCCAGCCAGAGGATGTAGAGCGCGGCGTCGGCGAGATCGCCGGCGAGCAGATCGTCGAGCATCGCGGCCTCGCGCGCGGTCTGTTCGTCGAGCGCGGACCAGTCCAGCGCATCGAGGAAACGGTCGCGTCGATCGGTGTAGCGCGCGATGCGGGCAGCGTCGGCCCGGACGCTGGCGATGGCGAGATGGATATCCACGGGCGGTGCTCCTTCCGGCATGTCGGTGACATGCCGCCCGCTCCCGCTCCCCTTCCCTCGCGCCGCTGGCGCGGGGATCATGCCGCGAGGATTTCGCGGATCGCGTCGCTCCGGCGCGGATAGGCAAGCCGGGGCAGATCGCGCGCGGTGCGCCGGGCGTCGCGCGTCAGCTCGAAGCAATAGGTGAACAGCGGGCTTTGCCGGTGCGGGCGGAGCAGATTGTCGGCACGGAGCCGCGCGAGCCAGTCGGCGGGGTGTTCGTGCGCCTCCGGCCTCGGCGCACCGAGCCGCACCAGCTGGTCGATCGCCCCGGCATGGCCGGATTCGAGGTTGCGGATCTTCGACAGCGTTCTCTCCGAGATCATCTCGCCGGCGATGCGCAGCACCGTCCGCGGCCTCGTGCGGCCGCGATAGGCGCCCGACAGCGCGGCATAGACGACGCCGCAATGGCCGAAGGCGGGATCGGAGAAGCTGACGACAGCGTCGATCCGGGGCTTGGCGAGGCGCAGGAGGCGGAAGGCGCGCGACGTGAAGAAGCTTTCGCCGTTCGCGGCGACCGAGGGCAGGCAGATGAGCCGTTGCAGTACGCAGCCCCGAGCGGGATCGGCATAGCCGGTGTGCCGGGTGATGACCGCGCCGGTCGCCGGCACGCCGAACACGATGAGACCGACCAACGCGGATCTGCCCGGGTCGCCCGGACCGAACAGCCCGCAGGCGAGCTGGGCGGCGGGATAGCGCGGGAGGTAATGATGGTCGGCGAGGAATGCGCGGGCAGTATCATGGGCGACGACATCGACGGCGTAGCGGCGCGGGTCGATCACGCTGTCGCCGGCAACGAACAAGCTGCGCCGGTCGCGCCAGCGCTGGGAGCGGTCGGTGAGCATGGTTACCTCCGTCAGGCCGCGTCGGCGTAGATCTCGGCCGCCCAGGTCTCGATCCATCCGGTGGTGATCTCATCGTGATCGAGGTCGCCGCTCTCGATCAGGGCGCGGATCTCGGCGCGAGCCTGCGCGATCGCGCGTTCCCAGGGGTCGGCGGTTGGTGGCGGTGGAGTAGACGCCGCGGCCTCGGGCAGGTGTCGCGGTGTTTCGAGCGTTCGCGCGCATTGCGTGTGATACCAGCGTTCCATGAAGTCGGCGCCGAGCGCGTCGGTCTTGGCGATGCGATGCCTGAGCGCGTGCTGTCGCACGCCTACGCCCCATCCCTGGCTGTCTATCGAGGCGATCCAGCGTGCGAACGGCGTGAGGTACGGCAGGGCATCGCCTTTCACCCCGAAGAGGTGCGCCTTGACGCCGATCGGCAGGATGCGGGTCAGCCGCTCGACGACGGCGATCAGCCCTTCGGGACCGTGGATCGGTCGCCGGCACATGCTGCCGATGCCGACGACGGTGCCGGGCAGGATCAGACCGCCGATCGCGTCGAGTGAACGGACGTAGTCGTCGGGCACGCGGCCCTGCAGCACGGGCACCAGCCGGTCGCGGATGGCCAAGTCGTCGGCGCGGGCAAAGCATTCTCGGTTGGTGGCGGTGGTGCGCGCGATGCGGTCGAGCACTTCCTCGCGGTCGTGGGCAACGCCCTCTTCGCAGAAGTAATCGACCGACGAGATGCGTCGGAACGGCCATGACGCGGCGAGCGCCATGTAATCGGCGATGCTCCAGGGAAGCCCGCCATAGCGGACCATCATGGTGTAACCGGCGGAATCGAGGTCGACGCTGGCGAGCGGTCGCGCGTTGGCGAGCGTTCCGGTGCGCCATCCCGACCACTCGCGCCAGCCATCGGCCTTGCGCCAGCGCGACAGACAATTGGCCGAGATCAGCACCGGTGCTTGCAGCGCGACCGCGCGCTGAAGGATAGGCCCGTTTGCGAGATGCGGCAGGCCGAGGATGATCTCGATCGTCATCGTCTAGCGGCCAGCTAGCTGATAGCTGTCGGCCATTCCGACAATACGCATCACAGATCCTCGCGCAGCATGAGCGTGAGAACACGGCGCGTGATGCTGGCGTCGGCGGGGTCTTCCGATCCCCATTCCAGCGCCACGTCATAATAATCGATACGGAAGTGTATCGTCTCGCCTGACAGCTCGAACTGGCCGCGATCGCGCTCGGGACAGTCGGCGGGGAAAGTGTAGCGGCGCAGCGCCTGCAGGACATGCGCCTGGGCGACGGCTTCCGAGGCGAGCGTGCCGTTCGACAGCGCGCCGAGGCACGCGCGGGTCATGACGATCTTCGCGGTGCGGTCGAACCCCTGGCGGCAACGGTCGTTGAGCCTGGCCACGGCTTCGAGGCGCGTTTCGGTGGCGGTCAAAATCATGTGACGATCCTCCGTTGGGTCGATAGCGATGGTGGCGGGGACTTCAGGCGGCGAGCGCGTCGCTTTGTCCCCGGCCTCGTTCGGGAAAGGCCGCATGGAAGCGGTCGAGCCAGTCGCCCATCGTCGGGCGCTCGCCGAGCGGGATGACCGCCGCGACGTCCTGGAACCGTATGAGGTCGAGTGGCGCATCGCGGATGATGCGGTCGATCTCGTCGGCCGGCAGGAGGTGTTCGTCGCGGATGAAGGCGGTCATCGATCCGGGGCGCGCGCGGGTCGATCTGCGCCACAGGCCCTCGACCGTGTGCAGCCGCGGGGCTGCGCGTGCCTCGACCAGCACGATGAGCCGCAGGCACCATTGCGGGAGGCCGCGGATTTCGTCCGGATGATTGGCGATGCACAGCACGCCGATTTGGGGGGCACCGGCAGACCCTCGGCCTGGATGCGGGCGACGCAGTCGGGCCGGTCCCATCGCCATTCGCGCAAGGGATATTGGCAGTCGTACAGCGGATCGTCGATCGACAGCGCATGGTTGGCGCGCGCGGTGTCGCGCGGACCGGCGTCATAGCCGATCAGGCGGACGACGCGCTGCCCGCGCGCCCATGCGTCGACCGCTGGTTGCCAGGTCGACAGGAATTTGTCCTGCGGCGCCTTCTTGTATTTGAGGCTGCATTAGGTCTAGATCGACCTGTCTTATTCGCCTCGCAAAGCCACTATTTCCACCATTCCCAATCCCCCTCCCCTTCCAAGACGCCCGATTAGGTCGGGACCGCCTTCAGACAGCGGAGGGATCGTGCAGTTCAGCCCTGGTGCGGATTGGGACGGGTCGGCGTATCCGATCGAGTTCCTGCACGAGTTGAGCGTTGCGGCGTTCAAGCCGTTCTGCGCGCTGCTCGGCTTCCACGGCGCGCTTCAGCAGACTGGCGTTATGTGTCGCGAGCGCGACGTTGCAGGCTTCCGCACCACGAAGAGCCGCGCGTGTGCGATCCGCTTTCGCGACAGTCCCTTCTGTGGCTTGGGCACGCTGCGCCTGAAGTTCCCGTAGAGCGCCAAGAATGCCGGCATGGTGGGTATAGATGATATTGCGGCCGACCCCAGCAGCTCGTGCGAGCGCGGCGACCGTGGGCGCAGTGGATGCGTTGTTGGCGAAGGCGCCAAGAGCTTCGCGCAGACGGGCATCGGTCCTAGCCATGCGGCGGGCTTGCGGAGTGGATAGGTCAGGTTCGGACGCCATTGGCATTTCCTTCGTCGAGCTGGTCAAGAATGCGACGCGTTTCCTGGATGCGGGCTTCGGCAAGCGCGCGGCTCTCCGCATCGAGATCTTCCCGCTGGGTCAGCATGGTGTTACGTTCGAGCCGCGCCTCCCACACGTGTCTGTGCCGGTCGGTTACGGCGAAGTTGGCACAGGTCGAACAGGTGCTTTGGGTGCGAAGCACCGGGTTCGGCTCGCACTCGCCGCCGAGGCAAGCGGAGGTTTCGCGGCGGTATAGGCAGAAACCCCAGTCGCAGACGCCAAGGCGCATATCCGTTTCGGCCAGGATCTTGGTGATATAGACATCGATGTCGCCCGATCGCGTGCGCCCACGGAACGGTGATCGTTCGGAAAGCATGATCCCCGCCTTGCCTGCAACATGCGGAGCCAGGAGCAGGTCTTCGAGCGCCTTGCGGGTTTCTTCCGCGGTTTGGTCGTCGATCAGCTCGGCAAGCTCGAAGTCGGTGCCGACATAGGCTCGGTCAGTCATCGCGCGGTGAACGTGGCCGAGGTGGCGTTGCAACGCTGTCAGGCCGGTGCGGTCACGCCGACCAATGAACCGCGAGAACGTCTTACGCCCCTGGTAAGTTGTCAGGTGCCAGGTGCCGCCTTGATGTTCCGGCAAGGCGAGGAATGGCGCAAGCCGCTCATTCAAGCGAAAGTTGACGATGGGTGGCCGCAGTCGCGCGATAGGCATCGACGTCGGCAGTGGCGAGCGTCCCCTGCCGAGTTGGTGAAGCCAAAGCCTCTTCTCGCCGCTGAGTTCACGAAGCGGAGCCGAGAGACGCTCGAGGATGTGAATCGCCCGTTGAACCGGCTCAGGTGCGAGCCATCGATGGATGTCTCCGTGCTCCGTCAGCGACGTCTTCGTGATCGTGCCGACCAGATAGACGTGCTCCTCTCCGTTGTCGTCGTCCGCGTGGCGCTCGAGACAGCCCTTTTCAAGCCTTAGGATCTCTGAAGCTCTCGCGCCAACAAGATAGGCGATTACGACGAAGCAGGCATCGCCAAGCCGGTCGAGCATGAACGCCAGGCGGCGCAGCGGCCATTCGGGATGTGCATACCGATCCGCGCAGGGACAGGGTTCGTCCAGCATGGCCCGTCTGATATGCCAGTGGAGCCCTCGTCCCTTGTGGCGCGGTCGGAGCTGGTCATAGAGATCTTCAAGATGGTCGCGCAGCGCGAGTATCTTGTCCGCCGTATCGCCGAGCAGCTCGATAGCCCCGCTGATTAGCGGCACGGCGATTTCGTCGGGGGTGAAAGGATGGCCAACATTGGGTTTCCAGTGACGCTTCCCGAGCGATGCGGCGCGAGGGGGTGGCGCCGCGGGCGCGTCATCCAACTTAACGCGCTGCATGTGGAAGGTTCGGATCGAGCCTAGATGGCCTTCGGCAGTGCTGAGCGAAAGCAACTCGCCATTCCTGCCGCGACGAGCGCAAAGCATCGCGACGAACCGATCAACTGTTGCTTCATCGAGATCCGTAAAGCATCGGACATTCTCCGCCGCCATCCATCGAACGAGGAAGCGGATGTGACTGAAGTGGCCTCGAATTGTGTTCTCTCGAAGTGGCATCCGGCCTTCAGGCGGATCGTGCAGCAGCGAAAGTAGGAACAGTTCCGCCGCGCGGCGAAGCGGCGTCCACTGATCGTCGCTGAACCGGCTTTCATCCGGCATTTCGAAGTGCCAGTTAAACGACATCGCGGCGGACACGTCTTCGTTTCCGGGCGATGGCGGCGGGGTCGGGGCGAGCGAAGATGTCGGGACGGAGGCCATATTGCTATTCCAGATCCGGCAGCGGCGGCAGAAAGGGAATGAGCCGGTCCGCGTCTGGCATCATCTCAAGCGGGAACGCCGAAAGCAGATCTTGCGTCAACACCTGAAGACTCGGCGCGTAGAAGAGGCCAAACCGGATTGGGTCGATACGCTCACGGGCTGATTCAAGATGCCGGATGGCCTGCACAATCCGTGCGAGATGATCTGGGTTGATCGGGACAATCAAGCCCGGACAGGTAAGGCAGCCACCCAGTTTCGCGCACACGTGGCCGGGGCGCGCATGCCCATCGTCGGTTGGACGAAGACAGTCGTGGCCGAACAGCACCGTCACCGGCGCGCCGGTACTTGGCTCTTTATCTTGCGGGGGATCCGAGCCTGACTCGCCGCGCACCCATGTGATCATCAGCGACTGGAGTCGGCCGATCGTATCGCGTTCGAGGCGGCGAACGGCCTCGCCGTCGACGTAGATATCTGTCGTAGCGATACTAACATGGTTGAGGACCGACTTGGCCGCCATGATGTCGCCCTGCGACGCGGTATAGTGGGCGCTCGCCATGCTGCTGCGGAACAGCTTGGGCGAGAAGTCGGGAAGAAACGGCCGGCGCTTATCGGGATGAGCTTGGTTCCATAAGGCGATGGCGGCGTTCTGGCGCTCGTAGAACCGCAGCATTGCCCAACGCAACGTGGCCTGCGCGATCTGGCCGGCGTTATGCTCGCGTTCGTTGCGGCCGGTCGTCATGAGGAAGCGGTGCAGGAACAGCCGGTCGCGCTGGGACCGCTGCACGTGCGGCAACAGAGGCGCCGTCATCGCAAGAAGCTTTTCTATCAGACGAGGCGCTGCATGGGGACGGCGATTGTCAAACGAGCGCCGCTGCATGCGCTTCACCTTTCCGCCCGCGCGGGGTTTCGTCCATTCGACCATGATGCGATGCCGTTCGAGCGGATGGGCTACAAGGCAGTCGCGCTTGATCTGACGCAGTGGCCCGACATTGGCCGCCGTCTGAATCAGCAGCGCGATGTAGAACGCCGTCAGAGCATCGGTCGTTATATGAAGATAGCCCTCGATCGATGCGATCCGATGAGCTTTCGGCAGTCCCTTCGAATTGAAACCTAGGCGCCGCATACCATTGCCGCCCGGAGACAGACCATCGTTGGCCCGGTGGAGCCGCCATATCCATCGGTCCAATCCTTCTCCGCGCCACGAAGGTCGTGGCGGCAGCTCGGGCAGGGCTATGACGGCTTGGCCATACTGGAACTTGTCCCAGGCCGCATCGATCGCCGCATAGCAGGCTGCCAGCACCGACCGCATCTGGGCGGGCGTTAACCGCTTCTGTGGCAGTCGCTGGCTGCCGGCGAGCGGGATGGCATTGTTCGGCACCGAGAGGTTGGGTGCGAACAGGCCCGGATTGTCCGCGATCGCGCGATTTAGGATCGGTCTGACCATACCGAGCTGGCCCGCTTGCGACTTTAAGCTGCGCCTGCGTCCATTGGCGGGCTTCGCCAGCCAGGTGATGAATCGGCGTATCGTTGCCGTATCGAGGTCGGCCGCGCACCCGACCTGCGCGTCTTCACCCAGGAACCTCCCGAACACGCGCAGCGCGAACCAGCGAGAAGTACGGGTGGCGGCGCTGGATGCCACGTCATGATCGCGGAAGGCCTGGGCGATAGCTGCGCTAATGTCGTCCGGCATTCCGAACAGCGCTGGATCGAAGCGCTGGACGATCTCGCCCCATTCGTCGCGGAACTGGACGTCCGCGACATCCGCCGGATGGTCTGCCGGCACCGAATCGAGCCGCAGCGTCCGATCGAGGCGGCTCCTAGCCATCGGCGGGGATCAGCTCGCCATAGAGATAGGCAAGGCTCTCGCTCAGGTCGCGCTCGTGGAGCTCGACGCAGCGCAAATAGATCGCCGTGGTCGCGATCGAGGCGTGGCCGAGCAGCACCTGCACGACCTTGAGCGGGTTTAGATCGGGATTAGTGCGGACCTGCACCTGAAGGCGGGCGAGCATTGCCATTGCAAAGGTATGGCGCAGCCAGTGCAACGTGCCGTGAAGCCCTGAGGCCGCGAACGCTTCCGCGAACTGCGCCGTTAGGAGCGTGCGAGTCATGCCACGGCCATGTTGGTTCAGCAGGAGATTGGATGGTGCGCGGTAGCCCCGGTTGGCACGGCGGGCGCGGCGAACGATCCAGGCACGATCCTCGCCGATATACCAATGGGTATGATCCAGCAGCCGAAGCGGCGGGTAAACTGTCCTTGGCCGGTCGCCTTTGGTGATATGCAGCGGCACGCCGACCAGCGGGTCGCTGGCGAGGCCGAGCGGCCAGCTATCGGGGATCTGGTCCGCGGCGAGCGCGCAAAGCTCTTTGCGGCGCAGGCCCGCTCCGAGCGCCCATTGCGCAGCAAGGCGCGCTGTGGGCCTGAGATGCGCGAACAGCGCCGCCAGTTCGGCGGCGCGCAGCGGCCGCGGCAGCCTTTCGGGCCGGGAGACGATTAGTGCGTTAACCTGGCGCCGCTGCAATCCGGGACGATAGGCACCGTCGAGCATCAGCGTCATCTTCTCAGTCAATCGGAACGGGCAATGGTCGATCAGTCCCCGATCGAGCGCCCAACCGTAGAAGCGGCAGACAGTGGAGACGCGCGCGTTGATCGTGGTCCGGGCATAAGGCCGCCCGGTATGCGTGCTAGCTTGTTCCAGCATCCGGTTGCGATAGGCGGCGATCACACGCTCGTCCGCCTCGCGCCATTCGATCCCAGATTGCTCGAGCGCGTCGAACCAGTCGTGTAGATGCTCACCGTAAGTCCGGACGGTTTCCGATGCCTGCGCGCGACCACTGAGTTCGGCATGCTCCATGAGCCAGACGAAGGCCGGCTCGATGATCGCCATTTTCGCGTCAAACAAAATCGGGAAGCCGACGGGAATGTCCGGCACACCCACTAAGGCCCGAATGATCGATACCATATTGCCGGATCCCCTCGCGCTGGGGTTGCGGCGAACCATACCGCCATTTCGGAGCAGGCCTGCAGAGGGTTCGGCGGATCGGTACCTATCCGGGGTGTATCGCTTTTACGCGGGCTGTTCGACTCAACCATCGATGGTCGAAGCAAACGAGCTGACCCGCTACGGTGCGGGCGTCGGGAACCGGCCGCTAAAAGGATTCGCCCCAGAAGCAGTCATAGCCGAGGCAAGTTGCCATCGCGCAAGCGGACGTTTTGAGCCGAGGTTTTGACACCCGAAAGCCTTTTGTAAACGCTCGCGCTAAATGGCGGCGTTCTGATCGCGCTATTTGTCAGTTGCCG
>NZ_LSKH01000150.1:0-1282 GCF_001557395.1 Sphingomonas sp. CCH5-D11
CTGTCCGTCGTCAGAACATTCGGCACAACTCGCGGCGTATATTAGCGGAGTGCGGACCTCGTCAGGGGGTTGATGTTAGGCGGCGAACTTGCGGTGCTGCAAGCGCCGATGTTCGATGGTCTGTCGCTTGATCCTTTCGCGCAGTTTGATGATTGCCGGAGCCCTGCCGAAGTAGGCGTCGGCAGGCGTCACGTTGGCCAGGCTCTCGTGGTATCGCTGGTGATTGTAGTGCTCGACGAAGGCCTCGATGTGAGCTTCGAGGTCGCCGGGCAGGAAGTAGTTTTCCAGCAAGATGCGGTTTTTCAGGGTCTGGTGCCAGCGCTCGATCTTGCCCTGGGTTTGGGGATGACACGGGGCGCCGCGGACATGGCTCATCTTCCGGGCCTCGATGTATTCCGCCAGCTCACCCGCGATGTAGCTGGGGCCATTATCGCTGAGTAGCCGGGGTTTGTGCAGCACCGTGGCGCTGTCGCAACCAGAAGCCGCCAGGGCGAGGTCCAGCGTGTCGGTGACGTCCTCGGCTCGCATGTTGGTGCACAGCTTCCAGGCGATGATGTAGCGCGAGAAGTCGTCGAGCACGGTCGACAGATACATCCAGCCCCACCCGATGATCTTGAAGTAGGTGAAGTCGGTCTGCCACATCTCGTTCGGCCGCGTGGTTTTCGTGTGGAACTGATCGGCAGCCTTGATCACGACATAGGCCGGGCTGGTGATCAGGTCGTGGGCCTTCAACAGGCGGTAAACCGTGGATTCCGACACGAAGTAGCGCTGCCCATCGGTGAAGCGCACGGCCAGTTCCCGGGGGCTCAGCTCAGACTGTTCCAGCGCCAGCTCGATGATCTGGTCGTGGATGCCCGCCGGGATGCGGTTCCACACCCGGCTCGGCGCCGATGGCCGATCTTCCAACGCCTCCGGCCCGCCTTCGAGGTAGCGATCATACCAGCGGTAGAATGTCCGACGAGGGATGCCGAGTTGGTCCAGCGTGCGCTTGGCCGACAGGTGCGACTGCTCGACGGTTCTGATGATCTCGAGCTTCTCGGATGCGGGATATCTCATTCGTCGTTGCCCCCATCCGCGACCATGCTTTTTTTGAGCAGACGATTTTCCAGTGTCAGATCGGCCACGCATTCCTTCAGGGCCCGGGCTTCGCGGCGCAGGTCCTGGACCTCTCCGGTGGTCGCGGCACGGGCGGTGTCGCCGGCCAGGCGGCGCTTGCCAGCTTCCATGAACTCCTTCGACCAGGTGTAATACAGGCTCTGGGCAATGCCTTCCTTGCGGCATA
>NZ_LSKH01000151.1:0-35420 GCF_001557395.1 Sphingomonas sp. CCH5-D11
AATCGGTCAAATCGGTCAAATCGGTCAAATCGGTCAAATCGGTCAAATCGGTCAATCGGTCAAATCGGTCAACTCGGGCGCGAGTGCGGATGGCCTGTTACGGCCCTCAATCTAAGCCATTCAGGCTAACTCTGCCTGATCCTTAAAGCTTCCGTTTGTTCCCACGGCGCTTAGCGCCCGCCGGAGTGGCGGGCTCGGGGACAAACCTGCCATCCGCAGCGGCCTCGCCGAACGGCGGGTTCAGCCGAGAGCTGCCACTCGCAAGTGTCCAGCAACTGATGGTATTTCGAGAAAGTGGCATCTTGCCCTCTACTCGTCCGAGGGTGTTCATCGCCGCGCCACGCCAATCAGCGCGGTGGAGGGGATAGGGAGGCAGGGTCGGTCGCCCGCCAGTGACCGCAACTCGGTGGCGATCCTCCCCTTCTGCGTGTCATCCAGGCTAGTCCAGTCGGGCGAGGGGCCGAACAGCCCGTCGAGGTCGTCCAGCGCCGACATGTCGAGGTCGAAGTCGCGGGTGACATGCTCGACCTGCGGCTCACGATAACCCGCCCTCACCAGTTCCGCGGCAAGGCCCTCTGCCGTGCTGAGGATCGTCATAGCCTCGGGCATGGCCGCAAGCTCTCGCTCCGGGAACAACCGGCGGATGAGCTGACCAAGCAACATGAACGCACCGGCGCCGCGATCCTCCCAGACCGCCACCACGCCATATCCACCGGATCGGGTCACCCGCGCCATCTCGGCCAGCCCCGTGCGCCAATCGGGAAACATGAACACGCCGAAAATCGAGAACACCGCGTCGAAGCCGGCATCGGGCAGTTCGAGCGCCTGCCCATCCATCACCCGCGCCTCGACGTTCGGCAACGCCCTGGCGGCGATGCGCGCAACCATGCCCGGTGAGAAGTCGGTCGCGAGAACCTTCGCTCCGGATGCCGCTGCGGCGAGCGTAAGCGCGCCGGTTCCGGCGGCCACGTCCAGCACACGTGAAGCGGACTTCAACGGCACATGGGCGAGCGCAGCATCGACATAGCGTGCTGTGTAGGGATGCGCCGTCTTCTCGTACCGCTCGGCCGCACTGTCCCAATGAACTGCCTTGTTGAACTCACGCACCGGCCATACCTCACAAATCATGTAACCTTTAGAGTATCGTGATAGTCCGGACTTGCCAAGACGATGGTAGCGACGGAGGCATGTGCCATGCGGAATGACGGTCGCCTCTCGCGTATGCTCCACGTGCTGATCCATATGGCCCTACATAATGGGCCGATGACCTCCGAAGCGATTGCCCGGATGCTAGGCACCAATCCGGTCTTGATCCGCCGCACGATGGCGGGCCTGCGCGACGCAGGTTACGTCCGGTCAGAGAAGGGGCATGGCGGTGGCTGGGCTATCGCGACGGACTTGGAAACAGTGACGCTGCTGGATGTGCATCGGGCCGTAGGTGGTCCTCGCCTGTTCGCGATCGGGATCGAACGCCCCGAGTTTGGCTGCCAAATTGCGTCTGTGGTCAACGAGGCCGTCGACGATGCGCTACAGGAAGCCGAGCGCTTGCTAGTCGAACGCCTGAGTTCGATCAGCCTCGCTGCGCTCGTCCGGACGTTCGAGGAACGGCGCGGCTCCGCCAGCGTCTGACCAAACCGATAGTCATCCCGATGATCGAGGGTGACTGAGACGGCTGGCGCCGTGTTACAAGGGATGGCGAAACCGCAATCTCTGCCGTGGCGCGAAACGGAGCGGCCACGTAGCGACACGGCGTCCATCGGTGAGGGAGGTGCACGGCGTTCAGCGCGGATAGGTGACGTCGTAGAGCAGGTGAACGCTGCCGAGCTTCCCCTTTTCCACGCTGGCCAAGGCGAGACGGGTCGTGTCCGCCAAGCCGGCGTCGCCACCCTCGATGATCGAAGCGCTCCCCGTCTCGCCGCCTATGGCGGGGAACAGGACGATGCTGAGCTGATCTACCAACCCTGCGGCGAAAAAGCTGCCGTTGGTGTGGGCGCCGCCTTCCAGCAGCAGCCGCTTGATCCCGAACCGCTCGGCCAGCGTGGAGAGCGCGGCAGTAAGGTCGATCTCAGGCCCGTCCGCAACGACGTAGGAGATGCCATCGGCCGCCAGTTCGGTCAGATGAGCGTCGTCGACCTTTGATCCCAGCAGGACGATCACCGGCGCGCCATCCACGTCGGGGCTGGTCCAGTGCAGCCTGCCATTTGCGTCGAGCGCGACAGCATATTCGTCGGCCGAAGGCACGGCGACCTGGACCGGGCGCTCGACCTTCCCGGCATTGCCGGGCGGGTGCGGCTCGCCGGTGGCGAACTCCTCGCCCGTCGTGCGTCCGACGAGCCAGGCATCGCCGCCCAGCGTTTCGTGGACGCGATCATACTCGGCCACCAGTTCATCGAGACTATGACCGGACGAAGCCGCCCACCCTTCCACCTTAACGCGCCCGTCGACGGGACTGAGCAGATGACAGATGACGTGCGGTTTCATGGCTGTTCTCCCTGCGGTGCGAGCTGACGGACGCTCAACGCACGGTCGACGATCGGGGGCACGAACTGCTTTCACCAGGGCGGTGAGCGCAGCTTATGCCGGATCGCCCCTTAGATGATCCAGGAACGCGCGCAGCGCCGACGGCACCTGCCGATGCGAAGCGTAATAAGCGTGAAAGCCGGGACTGGGCAGCACCCATTTGGCCAGCACCACCTCCAGCGTGCCGGCCTCGATCTCCCCTTTCACGCGATCCTTGAGGCAGTAGAAGAGACCGACGCCTGCCTCCGCCATGCGGATCGACAGTTCGGAATCGTCGAGGGTCAGGTGGCCGGGCACGTCAAGCGCGACCTCGTCGATGCCTTCACCCAGTTCCCAGCGGTAGATCCGATCCTGTCCGGCGCGGATGCGAATGCAGCGATGCGCCATCAGGTCGGCTGGCCTCTCCGGGCGACCGTTGGTCTTGAGGTAGTCAGGCGAGCCGACGATCACCCAGTCGAGGTCGGGGGTGAGGCGCGAAGCGATCATGTCCTCGGGCACCGTCCCGCCATAACGGATACCGGCGTCATAGCCCTCGCCGACCATGTCGACGAAGCGGTCGTCCACGGTGATCTCGACGTCGATGTCGGGGAAGCGCGCGATGAAGGCGGGCAGCTTCGGCGTGATGAGCAGGCGCGCGGCGTCCCGTAAAGCCGTCACCCGCACCCGCCCGGCAGGACGCGCCCGGAAGCGCTCGAGCCGTTCGACCGCCTCGTCGATGCCGCGGAAACGCGGTTCGAGGTCGGCCAGCAGCGCCTCTCCCGCAGCAGTCAGCGCCACGCTGCGGTTGTTGCGGTGGAACAGGCGGACACCAAGCCTATCCTCCAGCCCCCGCATGGCATGGCTCAGCGCGGATCCGGAAACACCGCGGGCGATGCCGGCCTTACGGAAGCCGCCCGCCCGGGCGACTGCGAGGAAGGCGTCTAGATCGCCGAGATCGGTTCTGCGCGACACGCCTCATCGTGCTGTTCTGCTCACGCATCTGTCAAGCATACCTCACGCGAACGCTGCATCAAATCTCGCGATGATGGGTTATATGACGCACAGCAGCAGCACGACGGAGCCTAGTCGAACCGTCCCGCCTGCTTGTCGGAACACTGATATCGCAGCCGAAGCTGGCGTTCGCGCCGGCATCGATGCGGCTTGTCACAAGCAAAAGGATACGCATCGTGAGTAAGGACTTCCGCTATGTCGGGTTCCTGGGCTTCGACGTCTTCGGCACCGTCGTCGACTGGCGGAGCGGAGTCGCCCGTGCCGCCGAGCCTTTCCTGAAGGAACATCGGATCGACGTCGATCCGCTCGACTTCGCCGACGAGTGGCGCTCGCTCTACCAGCCCGCGATGGAGCGCGTCCGCACCGGCCGGCGGTCCTGGGTCAAGCTCGACGTCTTGAACCGAGAGAACCTGGAAACGGTGCTGGCGCGCCACGACGCCGACTTCGGCAGCATCACCGATGCGCAGCTCGCCGAGCTGAACAAGGCCTGGGAGAGACTCGATCCGTGGCCGGACTCGGTGGAGGGCCTGACCCGCCTCAAGAGCAAGTTCGCAATCGGGCCGCTGTCGAACGGCCACATCGCCGGGATGCTCAACCTCGCCAAGTTCGGCGGGCTGCCCTGGGACGTGATCACCGGCGCCGAGGTGGCGCGCAGCTACAAGCCGATGCCGCAGACGTATCTCAGGTCTGCCGAGGCCGTCGGCCTGCCGCCGGAGCACGTCGCTATGGTCGCGGCGCACAACGAGGATCTCGCTGCCGCCCGCGCCGCTGGCCTGCGCACCGTCTTCGTCCGCCGTCCGCACGAGCACGGCCCCGACCAGACCAGCGACCTCGAAGCCAAGCAGGACTGGGACGTGGTCGCCGAGTCCCTGATCGAAGCCGCCGACGCGCTCGGCTGCAACTAACCCCATCCCACAGGAGCATCATCCCATGACGACCCCCAATAGCGAACGTCCCCTCGCGCTGGTGACCGGCGCATCCAGCGGCATCGGCTACGAGCTCGCCCGCCTGTTCGCCGCCGACGGTCATGACGTGGTCATCACCGCGACCGGCACCAACGGCGACCTGAACCGCACTGCCGATGCGGTGCGCGCAACTGGCGTGGAGGCCTTCATCGTCGAGGCCGACCTGACGGACTATGACGGCGTCGAGAAGCTGGCGAACGCCATCCGCGATCTCGGCCGTCCGCTCGATGCCGCGGCGCTCAACGCCGGCGTCGACGTCGGCGGCTACTTCGTCGGCCAGACGGATCTCGCCGCCGAGATCAGCATGATCCAGCTCAACTGCGTGTCGCAGATCCATCTCACCAAGCGCATCCTGCCCGCGATGCTCGATCGCGGCGAGGGCAAGCTGCTCTACACCGCCTCGATCTCGGGCACGATGCCGACCCCTTACGAGGCGGTCTACGGCGCGACCAAGGCGTTCCTCATCTCCTTCGTCGAGTCCGTGAAGGAGGAGAACAAGGACAACGGCGTCAGCTTCACGCTGCTGCTGCCGGGCGAGGTGGACACGCCGTTCTGGCATCGCGCCGGCATGGACACGACCGAACTGGGCCTCGGCGTCAAGGCCGCGCCGACCAAGGTGTCGAGTGAGGGCTACGAGGCGATGAAGGCGGGCAAGGACCGCGTCGTCTCGGGCAAGCCCGGCAGCAAGTTCATCGGCTGGGTCATCAACAACATCCTGCCGGACACGGTCAAGGCCGCGCTCCACGCGGGCGGCGCCGAGCCCGGCTCGGGCCTGAAGGACTGAGGACGGTCTGATGTCGATGAGCATGGCCTCCAAACCCGCGCCTCCCGCAACGGCTGGCGCCCGCACCGCGCCGCACGGCGTCGGCCTCGCGCAGTTCGTGCTCGGGCTGGGCGGTCTGTTCATCGGCACCGGCGAGTTCGCCGCGATGGGGTTGCTGCCTGACTTCGCCCGATCGGTGAACGTCAGCATTCCGGAGGCCGGCCACCTCATCAGCGCCTATGCGCTGGGCGTGGTGGTCGGCTCGCCGCTCGTCGCGGTCGTGACCGCGCGGATGGAGCGACGTCGCCTGCTCGTCCTCCTCGCGCTGACGGTGCTGGCCGGCAACGTCCTCACCGCACTCGCGCCGTCGTTCGGCGGCTTGGCGCTTGCCCGCTTCCTCGCCGGCCTGCCCCACGGTGCCTATTACGGCACCGCCTCGATCGTCGCGGCCTCAATGGTGCCGCACGAACGACGGGCGAGCGCGATTGGGCGCGTCATGCTCGGGCTTGCCGTCGCCAACGTGATCGGGGTGCCCGTAACCACCTGGCTCGGCCAGACCTTTGGCTGGCACGCCGCCTTCGCCGCGATCGGTCTCGGCGGTGCGCTGCTCGCGGTGCTGCTCCCGCTCACCGTCCCCGCCGTGCCGGCGCATGCCGACGCCTCTCCGCTCGGCGAACTGTCGGCGTTCCGCAGCCTTTCGGTGTGGATGACGCTCCTGACCGCGGCGATCGGCTTCGCCGGCATGTTCGCGATCTACAGCTACATCACGCCGACGCTGACCCAGGTGACGGGCGAGCCCGCCACGCGCGTGCCGCTGTTCCTCGGTCTGCTCGGGCTCGGCATGGTGGCCGGCAACCTCGTCGGCGGTCGCCTGACCGACCGCGCCCAAACCGCGACCATCCTCGGCGTGCAGGCGTGGAACGTCGTGTTCTTCGTCGCCTTCGCGCTGGCGGCCACGTCCGCGATCGGAACTGCCGCGGTGCTGTTCCTCATCGGCATGGGCTTTGCTGCCGTGCCCGCGCTCCAGGCGCGGCTAATGGACGTGGCGCCCGGCGCGCAGTCGCTTGCCGCCGCCATGAACCACTCCGCCTTCAACCTCTCCAACGCGATCGGCGCGTGGGCAGGCGGGATCGGCATCGCCGCGGGCTGGGGCTTCGCCTCGACCGGCTATGTTGCCGCGGCCTTCGCCGCGCTCGGCCTCGCCGTCTTCGCGCTCACCATCTTCCTCGACCGTCGGCGCCACGCCGCCTGACGTCGGTCAATCGAAAGGACCGCACCATGTGCACCCGCTGTGACAATCCCGCCCATCTGCCAACCGACGAGTCCGCGACCGGACATACGCGTCGCGCCGTCGTCGCCGGCAGTGCCGCGCTTGCTTCTACGGCGCTCCTGCCATCCACCGCTTCGGCGCAGGCCAACGGCATCCCCGCTGTCGGCTACGCCGTCGACGCGCTAAACGCGCCGCTGAAGCCGTTCAGCTTCACCCGCCGCAACCTGCGCGCCGACGACATTCTGATCGACATCCAGTTCGCCGGCATCTGCCATTCGGACATCCATACCGTGAACGGCGATTGGGGAGCGCTCGCCTACAAGATGGTGCCCGGCCACGAGATCCTCGGCCGCGTCGCCGCGGTTGGCAGCTCTGTCTCCAGGTTCAAGGTCGGCGACTATGCCGGCGTCGGCTGCCTCGTCGATTCCTGCGGCCGATGCGAATATTGCCGCAAGGGCATGGAGCCCTATTGCGAGCAGGGCGCGACCTTCACCTACAATTCCAAGGACCGCTACGGCGCGAACACCCAGGGCGGCTACGCCAACCGGATCGTCGTCAAGGACAGCTTCGCGATCAGGATTTCGGAGCGCGCCAACATGGCAGCGACCACGCCGCTGCTCTGCGCGGGGATCACCACTTTCTCGCCGATGGAGCATTGGAAGGTCGAGAAGGGCCAGAAGGTTGGTCTGGTCGGCATGGGCGGCCTGGGTCACGTCGCGGTCAAGCTGTTCAAGGATCGCGGCGCGGACGTGACGGTGTTCACGACGTCGCCGGGCAAGGTCGCCGACGCCAGGCGGTTCGGCGCGAGCGAAGCCGTGCTGTGGAGCGACAAGGCCGCGTTCGGGCGCATGAAGCGCCAGTTCGACTACATCCTGTCCACGGTGCCGCAGCCGTTCGACGTGAACCCCTTCCTTGAGCTGCTGACGATTGACGGCACGATGACGACCGTCGGCGTCTTCGCCCCGCTGACGCCGGGCGTGAACGGTGCGAACCTGGTACAGGGGCGCCGCGCGCTGACCGGCTCCTGGATCGGCGGGATCGCCGAGACGCAGGCCGTGATCGACCATTGCGTGGAGCGCGGGATCACCGCCGATGTCGAGATCATCCCGATCACCAGGGTCAACGAGGCCTACAAGCGCGTCGTCAGCAAGGACGTCCGCTACCGCTACGTCATCGACATGAGCACGCTCCGGGCCTGAACCCCGAGAAGACGAAGGAACGCGCGATGAACACTCCCGAAACGACGCTCCCGGAATTACCGGTCATGGACTGGCGCTCGGCCGATGCCGGTGACGGCGTCCGCATCCGCTACGGCGTCGCTGGCGAGGGTCCGGCGACCATGCTGCTGATCCACGGCTATCCCGAGACGGCCATTGCCTGGCGCAAGGTCGTGGAGCCGCTCGTCGACGCAGGCTTCCGGGTGGTGGCGCCCGACGTCCGTGGCGCCGGCGGTTCTTCCCGCCCGGCCGACGGCTATGACAAGCGCACGCTGGCGGCCGATTGCGCCGCGGTGCTCGACGATCTCGGCATCGAGGCGCCGGTGTGCGTCGTCGGGCACGACATCGGCCTGATGATCGCCTACGCCTTCGCGCGCCGCTTCCCCGAGCGCATCAGCCATCTCGCGGTCCTCGACGCGCCGCTGCCCGGCACCGACGCCTTCGACACCGTGTCACTGGACGACGAGCGGGTGTGGCACTTCCACTTCCATCAGGCACCCGACGTCCCCGAGGCGCTGACCGCAGGGCGAGAGGGCTATTACCTCGAACGCTTCTGGCACCAGCTCGCCTACGACGCGGGCGCGATCGACCACGCGACCAAGGCGTCCTACGTCTCCGACTTCAGCGGCCCGGGCGGGATGCGTGCCGGCTTTGCGCTCTACCGCGCCTTTGCGCAGGACGCTGAGGACAACCGCGCCGCGCTGAAGCACGACGGCAAGCTGACGCTGCCCGTCCTGGCGGTCGCCGGCGAGGCCAGCGGCTTCGCGACCATCATCGAGTCGATGATGCAGGAGGTGGCCGAGAACGTCACCGCGGTTCTGATCCCGCGCGCCGGGCACTGGATCGCCGAGGAGAACCCCGCCGCGCTCGTCAAGGCGCTGGTCGGCTTCGCAAAGGGCTGAAGAATGAGCATCAACGACGACATTCTCCGCGCCGGCCGCGTCGCTGTCATTACCGGCGCCGCGGCTGGGATCGGCGCCGCAGCGGCCCGCCATTTTGCCGGGCAGGGTATGCGACTGTGCCTGCTCGACCGCGACAGCGATGCGCTTGCGACGCTCGCCGGGGAGCTGGACGCCGACGTAAGGACCGTGATCGGCGACGTGACGTCGGCCGACGATCTCGGCCGCTTGTGCGAGACCGCCTACGACGCCTTCGGCGAAGTGGCGCTGCTCCTGAACAATGCCGGGGTCACCGCCGGCGCCGGCCCGTATGACGACCTGCCCGCGTGGCGCCACCAGCTCGAGGTCAACTTCTTCTCGGTGCTGACTGCGCAGACCCTCTTCGCGCCGCGCATGTTGGCACAGGAGGGGCGCGGCGCGGTGGTCAACCTTGGCTCCAAGGAAGGGATCACCACGCCGCCCGGCAACGCCGCCTATTCTGTCGCCAAAGCGGGCGTGAAGGTCCTGACCGAACAGCTCGCCCACGAGCTGCGCGAGGCCGCGGGCACCAAGGTGACGGCGCACCTGTTCGTGCCGGGCTACACCTGGACCCCGATGAACGCGGCGCTGAAGCCGGAAGGGACGCCTAAGCCGGACGAGGCTTGGACACCCGACGAGCTCCTCTCCTACTTCGAGGTCCGCTTCCGCCGCGGCGACTTCTACATCCTCTGTCCCGACAACGCGGTCACGCCGGAGATGGATGTGATGCGCGTTCGCTGGGCGGCCAACGACATCGCCGAGAACCGGCCGGCGCTGTCGCGCTGGCACCCCGACTGGAAGGACCGCTTCGCCGCCTGGATGCGCGCCGGAGACCCGAACACCGACAGGAAAGACTGACCATGCAGATCATCGAAGCCAACGGCGCCCGCATCCCTGCGCTCGGGTTCGGCACCTTCCGGATGAGCGAGAAAGAGGTCGCGGCGGTACTGCCGGAGGCGCTGAAGACGGGATTCCGCCACGTCGACACCGCACAGATCTATGACAACGAGGCTGCCGTCGGTTCAGTGCTGAAGGCTTCAGGCATCGCCCGCGACGACGTCTTCCTGACCACCAAGGTCTGGGTCGACCGGTTCGCGCCCGAGCGCTTCGGACCTTCCGTCGAGGAAAGCCTGCGCAAGCTCCAGACGGACCACGTCGATCTCCTGCTGCTGCACTGGCCGGGCGGCAGCGACGTGCCCCGCGATGTCCAGATCGCCGAGCTGAACACGGTGCGCGAACGCGGCCTGGCCCGGCATATCGGCGTCAGCAACTATACGGTG
Organism: Sphingomonas sp. CCH5-D11; assembly: GCF_001557395.1. Lineage (NCBI taxonomy): Bacteria > Pseudomonadati > Pseudomonadota > Alphaproteobacteria > Sphingomonadales > Sphingomonadaceae > Sphingomonas > Sphingomonas sp. CCH5-D11. The sequence goes on from NZ_LSKH01000151.1 coordinate 9,923, forward strand.
GCGCAGATGGAGGAGGCAGTAGCGCTCAGCGCTGCGCCGCTCGTCACCAATCAGGTCGAATACCATCCCTGGCTGTCGCAGGCCCCGGTGCTCAATGCCGCGCGCCGGCTCGGCATGTCGGTCACCGCTTATTACGCGATGGCGGATGGGCGATCGGCGAGCGATCCGCTGCTCCGCGACATCGGGCAGCGGCATGGGAAGTCGGCCGCGCAGGTCGCCCTGCGCTGGCTCATCCAGCAGGAGGGCGTCGCCACCCTGTCCAAGACGGCCAAGGTCGAGCGGCTCGAGGAAAACTTCGCCATCTTCGACTTCGCCCTGAGCGCCGAGGAGATGACCGCGATCGACGGGCTTGCCCGACCGGACGGCCGGATCATCTCGCCTCCTGATCTCGCGCCCGACTGGGACTGACGCCGGCGGGGCGAGCCCCGGCTGACACCTGACTAATCACCGCCGCCCGTCACCGCCCCCGTTCGGCGGCCGATGACGCGCGTCCTCTTCACATGGAACCGCTATGATCGACGTGACCAGACCCGAGATCGAAATCGTCGCCGAGAAGATCGGCTTCCCCGAAGGCCCGCTTGCGCTCGACGACGGCAGCGTCCTCGTCTGCAACGTGCATGGCGGCGTGGTGCACCGCATCGTCGGCGGGCGCTGCGAGCGGTTCGCCGACCTGGGCGGAGCGCCCAACGGCCTCGCCTTCGGGCCGGACGGCTGGATCTACGTCGCGAACGGCGGCGGGGCGATGCGGTGGGAGCGGCACGGCGACCAACTCATCTCCAGGGGCTATCTCACCAACGGCTACGACGCGCGTGTCGAGCGCGTCCATCTTACAACCGGCGCGATCGAGCGGGTCGCTGACGCCGTCGACGGCGTGCGGTTCGAGGCGCTCGACGACCTCGTCCCCGATCCGCGTGGCGGCTTCTGGCTGACCGACATTGGCCGCGACGGGCCACGCAGCCGCAGCTATGGCGGCCTCTCCTGGATGTCCGCCGATGGCCGGGAACGGCGCACCGCCGCCTTCCCGCTGGTCAACGGCGCCAACGGCATCGCCCTCTCGCCCGACGGCAGCACGCTCTACGCGACGGAATTTGGCGCTGGCCGGCTGTGGGCCTGGGCTGTCGAGGGACAGGGCCGTCTCGCCCATGAGCCCGGTCAGCCGCATGGTGGCCGGCTCGTCTGGCAGGCGCCCGACGCGCAGCTCCTCGACAGCCTCGCCATCACCGCCGCCGGCAACCTCGTGGTCGCGACGCAGCCGAGCGGCGTGTTCTCGATCGTATCGCCCGCCGGCGCTCTAGTCGCGCGCGTGGCGATGCCCGAGCATCATCCGACCAATCTCTGCTTCGATCCGCGCGATCCGACGATCGCCTACGCCACGCTGTCCGACACCGGCCGGCTCGCCAGGCTGCGCTGGAGCGAGCCGGGCATCGTGCCCCGCTACCCGTCCTGGAGCCTTCATCATTCCAAGGAGAAGAACCATGCAGTATCTTGAAAGCGCCGTCACCATCATCACCGGCGCCGCGTCCGGCATCGGTGCCGCTTCCGCCCGACGCCTGGCGCAGGCGGGCGCGCGTGTCGTTCTCGGCGACGTCGACGCGGCGGGCCTGGAGCAGCTCGTCGCCGAGATCAGGGAGAGCGGCGGGCAGGCAGTCCACAAGGTAACGGACGTCGCCCGCTACGAGGATCTGGAGGCGTTGGTCGCGACCGCCGAGGAGGCGTTCGGGCCGCTCGACATCCTCGTCAACAATGCCGGGCTGATGCTGTTCTCCTACTGGAAGGAGCGCGCGCTGGCCGATTGGGACAAGATGATCGATGTCAATTTGCGCGGCTATCTCCATGGCATCGCCGCGGTGCTGCCGGGCATGATGGAGCGCAGGGCAGGCCGCATCCTCAACCTGGACTCGGTCGCCGGGCATCGTGCCGGTGAGGCGGGCGGCGTCTATGCCGCCACTAAGTTCTTCATCCAGGGCATGACCGAGAGCCTCCGCAAGGAGGTCGGGGCTGAGCACGCTGATGTCAGCGCGCAGCAGACGCTGAATGTCACCGCGTTCCTTGATGCTCTCTGCGGCGAACGTCGTCTCGTTCACCCTTTCAAGGCTGTCACCGGCCACACGGTAAAGCGGCATGCCAATCCTTCAAGTTTCGGCCCCCCGGCCTTATCGGGGACATGATTACCGGCCCAAAAACAAAAATATAGAAAAAGGTGCCCGCATCAGAAAACTCCCCCAACGCCATCGCTGGCGTCGAGGGAGTATGGGCAATTACTTGCTGTCCGAGCTCCAAGTCGTGCCGGTGACCTGAGCGGCGGCGTTCACCGCGTTCAACAACACGCCCGCGTCGAGATGCGCATAGCGTTCCGTCGTGCGTGTCTGGCTGTGCCCCAGCACCTTGGCCACCACGTAGAGCGACTGCCCCGCGTTCACGAGGTTGGAGGCTGCGCTGTGACGCAGGTCATGAACCCGCACGTCCGGCAGGTGCGCCGCCCGCCTCGCGCTGTCCCAGCTGTTGTAAAACGATCGAAACGGCTTCAGCGTTTTGGGATTGGGCAGCACGTACGCGCACGTGCCGAAGCGCGGGATCGCCCTCAGCACCGCGATCGCCTCGTCCGACAAGGGCACGTGACGCTTGCCTGTCTTGCTCATGGGGATGAGCCAGGTTTTGCGATCGAGGTTCACATCTTCCCATTTGGCGTCCAGGAGTTCCCGCTTGCGACATCCGGTCAACAGCAGCAGCGCGACGATGTACTTCAGCATGGGGTTGGGGCTGTCGTCGACCGCGCGCTTGAGGCGCCGCGTTTCCGCCGCGTTGAGGAAGCGCTCCTTTCGGTTCTGCGGGTCTTTCTGCTTCACCCCCTCAAGCGGGTTCGTTTCTGCGCCCGGCACCTTCCACAGCTTGGCCAGTCGCATCATGTGGCCGAGGATGACCTGCCACCGGTTTACGGTGGCCTGAGCGTAGCCCGCCTTGACCTTGCCGTTCAGCCAGTCGACGATTTCCTCCTGCCGCAACTGGTCGAGGTGGAGTGCGCCGAAGCGGGGCAGCAGGTGCAGCCGGAGGTAGCGTTCGTCGATGTCGTGGCTGCGCTTGGTCGTGCGTACGTACGCAAGATAGCGTTCCGCGAGTTCCGCCACCGTCGGAATTTGCCGGATGGCCTGCCGTTCCTCCTGGGGATTTTTCCCGACAGCGACCCGGGCCTTGACGCGGGTCGCCTCCTTTCGTGCTTCGGCAAACGTGAGGTCACCGACAGCTGCGACAGATCAACGTAGTAATGCACTGCCGCCGGCACGGTGAGCCGCTGATGGAGGCCGAACAAGTAGTAGCGTGTTCGGTCCGTGACGACCTGCGCGCCGATCTTGGCGCGGAGGACGAGCAGCTTGTTTTCGCCATGCAGGCTCTCCACCGTTGTGGCGAGAACTCGCGACGCATCGACCTGAAGGAAGCCGGTCTGCTGCACGACCGTATCGACCGGCTCCTTGTCGGCTATCGTGTAGCCGATCCCGAGCAGCGCTATGTGACTGATCGCCAGAACGGCCACGGTGGTGCCCTTCATTGCAGCGCGAACGTGAGCTGAGGGTCGCTCGCCAGCACCAGCTTCCACGTCTTCTTGTCGAACGCCGACGCGTCGATCTTCCACGCCGCCCGCGCTTTCGCCGACACGCCCGGGTTCAGGTCACTGGCCATGCCGGAAGGGTCGTCCATTGTGCTGGCGCTCATTGCGCTCGCCATGTCGTCCGCGGCGATCGTCTGGTTTTCCGGTCCGACGAGGCTAAACTTCGGCCATTCGAGAAACGCCAGCGTGGAGTCGCCGGTGTTCTTGATCGTGTAATCGACGACGACGTAGGTTTCGCCGGTTGCCGCCTTCCCGCCGACGCCCTGGGGGCCAATCTGTTTGGGTGTGGTGACCGCCGTGACGGTGAAAGTAGCCTCATTCGTCGATCCTGCTTCGCCCACCGGCACGGGAGCGGTATCCGTTTGCGAGATTTCGGCAGGAGCGTTGCCGCCCGGTTGGGGATCGGCGCCGCATGCGGCCAGGAGGGCCGCGAAGGCAAGGCTCAGCGTAAGCGGCTTCGCATTCATAGTCATAATGAGTCTCCAATGCTTTGGGTTGGACGTGCAGCATCGCGCCAGGCGCGGGTGCGCTGACGTGGTGAATCGATGCTGTCATGATGATGCCGCCCCCCGTAAGGAGCGGCCTTCACTCAGACCTTCAAGCCGCTCTTCTGAGCAGATTGATCGCCTGATGAAGTGGGTAGAGCAAGTGAAATTGACACGGCTGGTGGACAGACGAAGACCTGCGTCTGCGGCCACTTGGGCGGTACACCAATGACAAACTCACGCCAACCTTCAACCAAGAATACAAAATCCCTGGCCCAGACAATCAGGATGTGATCGTCCCGGCCTTCTCGGAAGTCACGTTCACGATGGAGACGGGGGGCGACACATCCTCCGGCAAGATGAAAATCTCCAAGGGCGAAGAGAGCAATTTCATCTGGAGCCTGTTCTACACGCTGCTAGAACTGGTGATTGATGTGCTGCAGGAGCCCGACCACGCGCTGCGGAGCACCTCGGACTATGATGAGCTGAAGTATGTCTTCATCGATGACCCGGTCACGTCGCTGGACGAAAACCATCTGATTGAGTTGGCGGTTCACCTAGCCGCTTTGATCAAACGGGCACCGGACGGGCTGAGATTCATCATCACCACCCACAGCCCACTCTTCTACAACGTGCTGCATAATGAACTGGAGTTGAAGAAACAGGGAAAGAAGGAAGGGTGTCGCTTGCTTGAGCAACTGGAGGACGGAACCTTCAGGCTCGACGTCAAACACGGGGATTCGAACAGGAGCTTTTCCTATCACCTGTATCTGCGCCGGGTGCTTGCGGAAGCAATCGAGCAGGGCACGATCGAACGCTTCCACTTCATGTTTTTGCGGAACCTATACGAGAAAACGGCAGCCTTCCTTGGCTACCAAAACTGGGGCGATCTTCTCAACACCGTACCGGGCGCAGATGCCCCAGGTGCAAAGCAAGGCTATCTGAATAGGGTGATGCAGTTCTCCAGCCACTCTACCCTTTCTGGGGAGCAGGTTCGCGAGCCATCCGGGCCGGAAAAACAGACCGTCAAACTGCTGTTCGACAACCTGATCAACAATTACGGCTTTGTGCAGCAGGACGCGCAAGATGGTTGAGCAGACTACGCCCATCGCGGAGTCGAAGAACTTTATCGTTCTCGACAAGTACGCCAGCGATTGGCCCTCGGCAGATCACTACCAGAGCGAAGCCGAGCTTGAGCGCGAGCTGATCAGGGACCTGCGCAAGCAGGGCTATGAGTTCCTGCCTGACCTCACCTCGCAAGACGCGATGCTGGCGAACGTGCGTGTGCGGCTCGAGGAGCTGAATAGCGTCAGCTTCACCGAAGCCGAGTGGCGGCGCTTCGTTCAAACATATCTGGACAGGCGCAGCGAAGGGATCATCGACAAGACCCGAAAGGTCCATGACGACTACATCCACGATTTTGTTTTCGACGATGGTCGCATCCAGAACATCTATCTGTTCGACAAGGCCAATGTGGCCCGCAACCGGCTTCAGGTCATCAAGCAGTTCGAGCAGACCGGCCTTCATGCCAATCGCTATGATGTGACGATCCTCGTCAACGGCCTGCCTCTGGTGCAGATCGAGATCAAGCGGCGCGGGATCGCTATTCGCGAGGCGTTCAACCAGATTCACCGATACAGCAAGGAAAGCTTCAACAGCGAGAATTCGCTGTACAAGTTCCTGCAGATGTTTGTGATCTCGAACGGCACTGACACGCGCTATTTCGCCAACACAACGAAGCGGAACAAGCACAGCTTTGACTTCACGATGCACTGGGCGAAGGCGGATAACAGCCTGATCCGGGACCTGAAGGACTTTACAGCGACGTTCTTGCAGAAGCAGACGCTTCTGAATGTCCTGCTGCACTACTCCGTCTTCGATGTGAGCGAGACGCTGCTGATCATGCGGCCCTATCAGATTGCCGCGACCGAACGCATCCTCTGGAAGATCAAGAGCTCGCACCATGCGAAAGCCTGGAGCACGCCGGAGGGTGGTGGCTACATCTGGCACACGACGGGTTCAGGCAAGACGCTGACCAGCTTCAAGGCAGCCCGCTTGGCAACAGAGCTGGGTTTCATCGACAAGGTGTTTTTCGTCGTCGACCGCAAGGACCTCGACTACCAGACGATGAAGGAATACCAGCGCTTCTCGCCGGACAGCGTGAACGGGTCGGAGAACACGGCTGCCCTCAAGCGCAATCTGGCGAAGGACGACAACAAAATCGTCGTCACCACGATCCAGAAGCTAAACAACCTGATGAGGAGCGAAAGCGACTTGCCGATCTATGGCAAGGAAGTGGTTTTCATCTTCGATGAATGCCATCGCAGCCAATTCGGCGAGGCTCAGCGGAACCTAAAGAAGAAATTCAAACGGTTCTACCAGTTCGGATTCACCGGAACCCCGATCTTCCCCGAGAATGCGTCTGGCGCGGAAACCACCGGCAGCGTGTTCGGGCAGGAACTGCATTCCTACGTCATCACCGATGCGATCCGTGACGAGAAGGTCCTGAAGTTCAAGGTTGACTACAATGACGTCCGACCGAAATTCAGGGCGATCGAAACCGAGCAGGACGAAGCCAAGCTCAGTGCTGCCGAGAACCGAAGGGCTCTTTTGCACCCTCAGCGTATCCGCGAGATTTCTCAATACATCTTAAACAATTTCAGACAGAAAACTCACCGCACCAGCCTCGGTGGTAGTGGCTTCAATGCGATGTTCGCGGTAAGCAGCGTGGACGCCGCAAAGCTTTATTACGAGACGCTAAATTACCTCCAGCGGGAGAGCGGGACGGCGCTAAAGATTGCTACCATATTTTCGTTCTCGGCGAATGAAGAGCAGGGTACGATCGGAGAGATTCAGGACGAAAGCTTGGACCTTTCGGTGTTGGATAGCAGCGGCAAAGAATTCTTGAACGCTGCCATTCGCGACTACAATGCGCTTTTCAGCACAAATTTCAGCACGGACGCTAACGGTTTTCAGAATTACTACCGGGACCTCGCCAATCGGGTTAAATCTAAGGAAGTGGACCTGCTGGTTGTGGTGGGGATGTTCCTCACCGGGTTCGATGCGCCTGCGCTGAACACGCTGTTTGTGGACAAGAATCTCCGGTTCCACGGACTGATTCAGGCATATTCTCGAACCAACCGAATTCTCGATGCAACCAAGACGTTCGGCAACATCGTCGCTTTCCGTGATCTCGAACAGGCGACGATCGATGCGATCACGTTGTTCGGCCACAGCAACACCAAAAACGTGGTCTTGGAGAAGAGCTACACGGAGTACATGGAAGGCTTTTCGGATAGTGCCACTGGCGCTTCCTGCCGGGGTTTTGTGACCATCTTGGACGAGTTAGAGGAGCGCTTCCCCGATCCGAGTGCCATCTTCAAAGAGGCTGACAAAAAGGACTTCGCCAAACTTTTTGGCGAATTCCTGAAGGTTGAAAACATCCTGTGGAACTTCGACGAGTTCGTTGCCCTGAAGGCATTTCAAGAACTAAACCAAAATGATTCAGATGCCATCGAAGCCTTCAAGGAACTGCATCATCTTGAGGATGACGGCATCGCGAATTTGGCGGCTGTCAGGTTACCAGCCGAACGGCAAATCCAGGACTACAAATCGACCTACAACGATATCCGTGACTGGCTGCGGCGTGAGAGAATGGGGGCAGAGCGCGAGGATTCTACTCTCGATTGGGATGATGTCGTTTTTGAAGTCGATCTTTTGAAATCGCAAGAGATCAACCTCGACTACATTCTTGAGCTCATCTTCGAGAGGAATCGCCATTCGAACGACAAGGGAGATCTGATTGACGAAGCCCGCCGCCTGATCCGGGCGAGCTTAGGCAACCGAGCAAAGGAAGACCTAATTGTCGATTTCATCAATCGAACCAACCTCGATGCCATCGAAGGAAAGGACGGCGTGATCGAAGCCTTCTTCGCCTTTGCGCAAGAAGAGCAGCGCCGCGAGTTTGATGAGCTTGTTGCATCAGAGGGTCTAAATCTTGAACCCGCTAAGCGTTACGTCACAAACTCCATCAAACGCGAGTTTGCGACTGAAAATGGCAATGATTTAAATGACACTCTGCCGAAGATGAGCCCCCTAAACCCAAGATACCTTGAAACGAAGGCTGCCGTCTTCCAGAAGGTATCGGACTTTGTCGCCAAATTCAAGGGTGTGGGCGGTTACTTATAATTTGCCTCTGTGAGGTCCCTCACTCCTATGAAGGGGCTGCACATCGGAAGGAGCAAGTCGGATCAGGAGACATCAACGCTTTCGTCTCAATCACGAGATCGCCTTCTAGCCCGGTTGCTAGCAGCTTGCCTGCTTAAGAGGAGTATAGCGCGACTCGGCCCCCGTTCCCTATACAAAGCGATCCAAGCAGGACCCAAGCGGCTTTCCACCCGAACGCCCTTTCGCCAGCAAGAGCCGAACGTTCCTACTGAAAGTGGTGGTGCCGCGTGCAGGACTTGAACCTGCGACACCCCGCATTACGAATGCGTCTGGCTCTCGAAAGGCTTTCCAGAAGGCTCCCACCGGCCACCCACCGCGAAGCACGTTACGGAAGCAGCAGCGACGCGTCCCCGTAAGAGTAGAAACGATAGCCACTCTCGATGGCGTGGGCGTAAGCCTCTTTCATTCTATCAAGTCCCATAAGCGCCGATACCAGCATGAACAGGGTCGAGCGGGGGAGGTGGAAGTTGGTGGCGAGGCCGTCGATCCCGCGGAAGCGATAGCCGGGGGTGATGAAGATCGACGTGTCGCCTTCGAACGGGCGCACCAGCCCATCCTCGCCGGTCGCGCTCTCGATCAGGCGCAGCGAGGTGGTGCCGACCGCGATCACGCGGCCGCCACTGGCGCGCACGGCGTTCAGCCGGTCGGCGGTGGCCTGGTCGATGCGGCCCCATTCGGCGTGCATCTGGTGATCGGCGGTATCCGCCGCCTTGACCGGCAGGAAGGTGCCCGCGCCGACATGGAGGGTCAGCGTCGCGTGCGAAATGCCGGCGCTCTCCAGCGAGGCCATCAGGCCCGGCGTAAAGTGCAGCGCCGCCGTGGGCGCGGCAACCGCGCCGGCCTCACGCGCGAACATCGTCTGATAATCATCGGCATCGCGCGCATCCAACGCGCGCTTGGCAGCGATATAGGGCGGAAGCGGCATGCGACCGGCGCGCTCGAGCAGCAATTCGACCGGCTCGTCACCGGCAAAGTCCAGAGCGAAGCTGCCGTCCTCGGCGCGATCGGAGGCGAGGGCGGTCACACCCTGGCCAAAGTCGATCGGGTCGCCGTCGCGCAGCCGCTTGGCGTTGCGGATGAAGGCGCGCCAGCGGCGCGGCCCCTCGCGCTTGTGCAAGGTCGCGCCGATCTTCGCCGCGCCGCGCGTGCCTTCGAGTTGCGCCGGTATCACCCGCGTGTCGTTGAAGACGAGGAGATCGCCGTCGCGCAGCTCGCCCGGCAGATCGGCGACGCTGCGATCGCGCGTCGCATCACCATCGAGGACCAGCATTCGGGCGGAATCGCGCGGGGCGGCGGGACGGAGGGCGATGCGGTCCTGGGGCAGGTCAAAATCGAACTGGTCGACGTTCATGGAGGCAATCCGGGCTGTATGATCAATGGTCCCGAACGGGACGGAGCGACTGCTTGCCGACATTTGGCCTTGGCGAACGCAATCGTGCGGCCGTGCCTTTGCGGCGTTCGGCGGGAAGGGCAAGCGGAGTCTTTCGCCGCGCCGGCGCTGCACGGATCAGATGCGGTGTCTTCAGAACCTCTCCGGCATCGTTCTGGACAGACCCGTGCCACGGTCCGTTGTTCCGCACCTTCGATCGCTCGAGGTCTGCGGCGCGATGCCGGGGCTGGCGCGGCATGACGATCGGGGCTGGGAAGTTCGTTGGACGATCGTCTAGCGCGCGGCGCGCTTTCGGCCAGGATCGGCGAGTTCGATCCAGGTGGGGGCGTGGTCGCTGGTCTTTTCCCAGCTGCGCACCTCTCGATCGACGCCAGCGGCGGTGAGGCGCGGCGCCAGCGAGGGGCTGAGCAGCAGGTGGTCAATGCGTAACCCGGCGTTGCGCCCCCAGGCGTTCCGGAAATAATCCCAGAAGGTGTAGATCGTCTCTTCGGGATGGAGATGGCGCAGCGAATCCGTCCAGCCCTGCGCCAGCAAGGCGGCGTAGCGGTCGCGTATCTCGGGCGCGAAGAGCGCGTCCTCCTGCCAGCGTTCGGGCTTGTACACATCCTGCTCGGTCGGCATCACGTTGAAGTCGCCAAGCAGGATCACCGGGGCGCCGCTGGCCAGCAGGGCGGCGGCATGATCAATCAATCGGTCGAACCAGGCGAGCTTATATTCGAACTTGGGACCGGGGCGGGGATTGCCGTTCGGCAGGTACAGCGCCGCGACGAGAACGCCGTTCACCGCCGCCTCCAGATAGCGGCTTTGCGAGGGATCGGGATCATTGGGGAGGCCCCGCCGCATTTCGTGAATCGATCCAACGCGGCTGAGGATCGCGACGCCGTTCCAGCTTTTCTGGCCGTGCCAGAGCGCCTGATATCCAAGGTTCGCCAGCGGCGCTTCGGGGAAGCGTTCGTCCGGTGCCTTCAGCTCCTGCAGCGCCACGATGTCTGGCGCGGTGTCCTCCAGCCAGCGGAGCAGCACGGGAAGGCGGCCGTTGACGCCGTTCACATTGTACGTGGCGATCTTCAGGCCGGCTCTCCGCGAAGGCTGGTGTCCGCGCGTGCGGGCCGGCGACGGTCTGCCGGCCCGGCCGGTATATCAGGCGCCGGCGCGTTCGCCACGCAGCAGGCGACCGGGCGTGCGGCCGGTCCATTGCCCCTGCTGGAAGGTCGGTACGCCGGACTTTACCGTCCAGCGATAGCCGCGCGGCTGCTGCAGCAGGCGGGTGCCGCCGGCGGGCAGATCCTGCACGATTTCCGGCGGCGCGAGTTGCAGGTCATCCAGCGCGATGACGTTGAGATCGGCGAGGAGCCCGGGCGCCAGCACGCCGCGATCGTGCCAGCCGACGTGGCGCGCATTACGCTGTGTATAGCCCTGGACCAGCCGTTCCAGCGGCGTGCTGAGGCCGGACTTGCTGCCGCGCGACCAGAGCGCGATCGTGGTGGTCGGGAAGCTGCCGTCGCAGATCGTGCCGCAATGCGCGCCGCCATCGGACAGGCCATAGAGCACGTGATCGCCAGTCATCATGCCGTGCACGTCATCAAGGTTGCCACGGGCATAGTTGATCAGCGGCATGTAGAGCAGGCGCCGGCCGCCTTCCTCCATCAGCGCATCATAGACGTACGCCGCGGGATCGATGCCGGCGCGGACGGCCTCGGCAGCGATCGACTGGCTCTCGTGCGGTTCGTAGTCGACCGGATCGGTCATGCGGAACATGCGCGAGAAACCGCGCGTGATGAGGGCGATGAAGCCTTCGCTGGCGTGGAAGCCGGCATGTTCGGCGAGGATCGCGGCGCGTACGTCGGGATCGGCGAGCGCCTGAAGGCGGGCATCGATGCTGGCGCTCTCAGCGGCGATGCGGCGGTAAGTGGGGGCGACCACGAAGGGGTTGGTGGTCGAGGCGAAGGAGAGGATCGCGCCGATCGGGCGGGGCGCGACCTGAGCGCTGACCGGCAGGCCATCGGCGACCATCGCGTCAATCTCGCGATAGATGCTCTTCCACCGGTCGGGCGCGTCGTCGGTCTGCTGAACGGTGAAGGAGACGCGGCGGCCGCTGGTCTGCGCAAGGCGACGGATCAGCTGCAGCTCGGCGGCGGCGAAATCATCGTCGGCGGTGAGATACGCGTCCGAAATCAGCTGGATGACGCCCTTGCCCGTTTTGCGCAGGGCAGCGGCGATGCCGAGCAGTTCGGGATCCTCGGCGGTGAGCGTGCCGATGTTGAGCCCGTCGCGGCTGCGGTGCGCATGCGTGCGCGAGGTGGAAAAGCCGAGCGCGCCCGCCTCCATCGCCTCCGCGGTGAGATGCGCCATGCGGTCGACCTCGCCGGCGGTGGGGCGTTCCATATGGTCGCCGCCGCGATCGCCCATGACGTACGCACGCAAGGCCGCGTGCGGCATGTGCGCGCCGAGATCGATCGTATATTCCCGCGCGCTCAAGGCATTGAGATAATCGGGGAAACTTTCCCAATTCCACGTCAGCCCCTCCGCCAGAGCGGTGCCGGGGATATCCTCCACGCCCTCCAGGAGTTGGATCAGCCAGCCATGCTTGTCGGCGCGGGCGGGCGCGAAGCCGACGCCGCAATTGCCCATGGCGGCGGAGGTGACACCGTTGATGGAAGAGGGGGCGAGCACATTGTCCCAGGAGACCTGGCCATCATAATGGGTGTGGATGTCGACAAAGCCGGGGGTGACGATGCAGCCATCCGCGTCGATCGTCTCGCGTGCGGGGCCGGATACCTCGCCCACGGCGACGATCGTGTCGCCCTGTACCGCGACGTTGCCGCGGAAGCGCGGGGCGCCCGTGCCGTCGACGATGGTGCCGTTCTTGACAAGCAGGTCGTACATGGGGGGACTCCTAGGTCATGGTCCGTTCGTGGCCGACGTCGTGCTCTGTTCCCCGGCGAAGGCCGGGGTTCAGTTGGGGGACGTATTTGGCGTGTCGTGCCGTCATCAGCGCTTTCCGATCTGGGCCCCGGCCTTCGCCGGGGAACTGCTCTTGCTGAACAGGTCGGATTTTATGGGAAGGTTGAGGATTCGGGCAGCGTCAACGGGCGTGGCGATCGGACGACCGGCCTCTTTCGCCAAGGCCACCACCTCGGCGATCAGCGCCAGATTGCCCGGCTGACGCTCGCCGCCGAAATCCTCCAGCCCGACGCGGACATGGCCGCCGCGCTCGATCGCGAGCCTGGCGAGGCCCGTCTCGACCACGCAGTCGCCGATCGCGGCGACGGCCCAGGGAAGCGAGGAGCCCTCCAGCATCTCGAGATAAGCGTCGAGCGCCTTTTCGGTCGGGGGCAGGCCGAAGGTGACGTTGCTGCGCTTGCCATCGAGGAAATTGTAGCGGCCGCCGAAATAGAGCTTCACAAAGGCGCCCGCGGGCAGCTTCCCGGCCTGTTCATAGGCGAGCGTGGTGCGCAGCCAACCGGGCTCGTAGATGGCGATGGCGGGGCCTAGTCGCTCCTGATCGTGCAGGTCGGCGAGCCAGGCGATGTCGCGATAGGTGGTGGCGTAAAGCACCGACGCGCCCGGCACGCCATCCGCGCCATGCGTGCCGAGGTTCACGGAGCCGGGATCGAACGCGCCCATCCGCACGCCAGCGCGGGCGAGGCCGCGGTAATGACCGAAGCGCGCCTCAACATCGGGGCCGGTGGCGACGGTTCCCCAGAGGATCGCGTCGGGCCGTTGTTCGAGGATCGGCGCGTAGGCCGCCATGTAGCGATCAACCGCGGCGTCGCCGGTCATGTCCATCCGCTCGATATGCGTGTGGATGATCGCGGCGCCGGCCTCCATCGCGGCGAGCGCCTCAGTGGTGAGTTCCGCCGGGGTGATCGGCGCCTTGGGGTTGCGGGACTTGGGGGTGGCGCCGTTCAGCGCGGCCTCGATGATGAGGGGGGTCATGTTGGACCCGCCGCAAGCCAAAGAGGAGCTGTCATCCCCGCCTTGAGCCGGGATCCAAGGTGCTGCGAGCGCCGTAGCTGGAAGAGCGAGCGACAGCGGTCGCTGACAGATGGATCCCGGCTCAAGGCCGGGATGACGGAGGATGTGAGGCGCCGCTCCGCCTCAGGCAACATCCGGACGGAGGGACGCGACCGGTGCCCGGACGTCATCAACTTCGTCACGCCGGGCTTGTCGCGACATCTACGATGCAGCGCTTCGTCAGCGTGGGAGTTTGCGGCGCGCTGGGCGCCGGCACAGGACCGGGATGACGGAGCATATCTGGTGGTGCGTAGCATTCTATGCCGCGATCGCTTCCGGCGTGGGGGCCGGCTGCCGCCCGCGGATCAGCTTGCCCGGCAGCGCGTCGGTCGGCGCGCCATCCTTGTAGATCACCTGGCCCGACTTGATCGTCGCGAGGTAGCCGACCGCCTTTTGCATCAGGCGGCGGGCGCCGGTGGGGAGATCGTACACCATGTACGGCTTGCCGAGTTCGAGCGCGTCGAAGTCGATCACGTTGACGTCCGCCAGATAGCCGGGGGCGAGCAGGCCGCGATCATCGAGGCCGACCGCCCTGGCCGTATCGAGGGTCTGCTGCTTCACCGTTTCGGCCAGATCGAGCCGGGGACCGCGCGTGCGATCGCGGCACCAGTGGGTCAGCATGAAGGTGGGGAGGCTGACGTCGCAGATCGCGCCGACATGCGCGCCGCCATCGGACAGGCCCGACAGCGTATTCGGATTGGTGATCATCGCGTGCACGTTGTCGAGGTTGCCCTCAACGTAATTGTGCATCGGGAAGAAGAGGAAGGCGCGGCCCTCATCCTCCAGCAGCGCGTCATAAACGAGTTCGTCGGGGTGGACGCCCAGCCGCTCGGCCTCGGCGGCGAGGCTGGTCGAGGGATCGGGCTCGTAGTCGACGCGGGTCCCGATGCGGAACATCTTGTGCTGCGCGCCGGCGACCGAATTGACGAAGGGATGATCCTTCTCCGGCATCTCGGCGATCAGGCGCGCGCGATATTCGGGATCGCGCATCCGGGCGACCTTTTCCGCCAGCGGCAGATCAGCAATCTCGCGATAGCTTGGCCGGCTGATAAAGGGGTGGACCGAGCCTTGAAGGCCGAGCATCAGACCGACCGGGCGACCGGCGATCTGCGCCTTCAAGGGATAGCCCTCGGCGACGGAAGCATCGAGCCGCTTGGTCAACTCCCGCCACTGGTTCGGCACCACATCGGCCTGGACCATCGAGAAACTGAGCGGCTGGCCGGCGATCCTGGTCAGATCGCGGACGAGGCTGAATTCCTCGTCCATTTCCTGGAAATCGGACACCCATTGCAGGACGCCCGAGCCGGCATCGGCGATACCGCGGGCGATCGCCTCCATTTCCTCGCGCGCGGCGCGGACGGTGGGGGTGAGATCCCCGTCGGCGGTGCGGTGAACCATGGTGCGGGTCGTGGAAAAGCCGAGCGCGCCGGCGCGAATCGCGTCCGCGGTGAGGCGGCGCATTTCCTCATTCTCCTCCGGCGTGGCGGGATCGCGGTTCGCGCCGCGCTCGCCCATGACATAGACGCGCAAGGCGCCGTGCGGCACCTGAACGGCGACGTCGATGTCGTGCGGCAGCCGGTCGATGGCATCCATATATTCGCCGAAGCTCTCCCACTGCCAGGACAGCCCTTCGTGCAGCGCGGCGCCGGGAATGTCCTCAACGCCCTCCATCAGGCGAATCAGCGTGTCGTGATCCTGCGGACGGACGGGCGCGAAGCCGACGCCGCAATTGCCGACGACCACGGTGGTCGCGCCGAGCGTGGAGGAAGGATCCATGCGCGAGGCCCAGGTGATCTGGCCATCGTAATGGGTGTGGATATCGACCCAGCCGGGGGTGACGAGCTTGTCCGTCGCGTCGATCTCGCGCCTTGCCGCGCCGGACACCGCGCCCACTGCGACGATGCGATCGCCGGTGATCGCCACGTCGCCCCGATAGGGGGCCGAGCCCGATCCATCGACGATCGTGCCGCCCCGAATAATCAGGTCGTACATCGCACCTCTCCATTGTTCGTCTTTTGCCGGTGATGGTGACTTCCGCGCGGGGCTGAGGCAAGGAGATTCGAACGAGTGACTTAGGAGCGGGCAATGGCGACGACAGCAGTGGCGGGGGCAGTTGAGCGGGTGAACGAGAGCGACGTGCTGGAGGGCCTGTTGCGCGAACGACGCTCCGTGCGCGGGTTCAAGAAGGATCCGGTGCCGGCCGAGTTGCTGGAGCGCGTGCTCGATATGGCGCAGCTCGCGCCCTCCAATTGCAACGTTCAGCCGTGGACGGCGCATGTCGTGTCCGGCGATGCAGCCGAGCGGATGCGCACCGTGCTGCATGATGCGGCGAAGACCGGGACCAAGATCACGCCGGACTTTCCGCTGACCGGCGCCTATCCGGGCCATTATCGCGGGCGGCAGATCGATGCGGCCAAGGCGCTGTTCGCCGCCACCAACGTGGCGCGCGAGGATGTCGCGGCGCGCACCGAATCGTTCCTGCGCAACTTCCGCTTCTTCGATGCGCCGCACGCCATGTTCCTGTTCATCCCGGCCTGGGCGGGGATGCGCGAGGCGGCGGATTGCGGCATGTATGCGCAGTCGTTCATGCTGGCGTTGACGGCCAACGGGCTCGCCTCCTGCGCGCAAGGGGCGCTGAGCCACCATGCCGAGATCGTCCACCGCGAGCTGGGCGTGGGCGATGACCAGAAGCTCTTGTTCGGCATCGCTTTTGGCTATGAGGATGCGGAGCACCCGGCGAATACGGCCCGCACGGTGCGCGATCGGGATCATGTGCTGCACGGGTGAGGGGCCGATTTGGGCGATCGCCTTTGTGGTTCCCGCGCAGGCGGGAACCTATTGGCGCTGACCTTTGCTTCTCTCGGGAGCTCTGCTGCTTCTCTCGGGAGCTCTGCGCGTATGGATCCCCGCCTTCGCCGGGATGACGGGGTGGGTGCTGATGGCGGCCGAAGTCGCTGTGTCATCCCGGACTGGATCCGGGATCCATGTCTCCGCAGGCACTGTCGTCTGCCCCTCCGACTCCGCAGTACGCGGCGACTTGGATCCCGGCGCAAGGGCGGGATGACGTTGGTGGGGGGGTGATGCTTCCCCTTTCCCCCGGTATCGCAAGTGACTATGGCGACTGTTCAACCGATGACACCTGCAACGCCCCTCCTGCCGCCAGCCGACTGGCGGGACTTCCTTGCGCTTACCAAGCCGCGCGTGCTCACGCTTGTCGTCTTCACGGGGCTGTGCGGGATGCTGGCGGCGCCGGTTTCGATCCATCCGGTGCTGGGCTTCACCGCGATCCTGTGCATCGCGCTGGGTGCGGGCGCGGCGGGAACCCTCAACCAATGGTATGAGGCCGATCTCGACGCGATGATGAAGCGCACCGCGGCGCGGCCGCTGCCCGCCGGGCGGATGGACAAGCAGTCGGCGCTGCATTTCGGCGTGGGGCTGGGCGCCTTTTCGGTCATTCTGATGGGGCTGGCGCTGAACCTTGCCGCAGCCGCGATCCTGACCATTTCGATCCTGTTCTACGTCCTCATCTACACCGTGTGGCTGAAGCGGCGGACGCCGCAGAACATCGTGATCGGCGGGGCGGCCGGCGCCTTTCCGCCGCTGATCGGCTGGGCCGCGGCGACGGGCGAGGTCGCGGTGCTGCCGCTGTTGCTGTTCATGCTGGTGTTCCTGTGGACGCCGCCGCACTTCTGGGCGCTCGCGCTGTTCGTGAAGACCGATTACGCCAATGCCGGCGTGCCGATGCTGCCGGTGGTCGCCGGCGAAAAGGTGACGCGGCGGCAGATCGGGCTCTACACGGTGCCGATGGCGCTGGCGGCGGTGGCGCCATGGCCGCTGGGGCTGACGGGGCCGATCTATGGCGTGGCCTCGTTGCTGCTGACCGGCTGGTTCGGCGTGCTGGCGCTGCGCGTCGCGACCCGCACGACGGGCACGGATGACGCCATGCTGCCGGAAAAGGCGCTGTTCAAATATTCGATCCTGTACCTTTTCGTGGTGTTCGGGGCGTTGGTGGTCGATCGGTGGATGGCATGAGGCAGGACGAGGAAGATCTGGTGCGGCGGCGGCAGAAGAGCCGCGCGATCGTGATGGCGGTTCTGCTGGGTGCCTTTGTGATCCTCGTCTTCGCCATCTCGCTGGTGAAGATCCAGCAGGGCATCGCGGCGCGATGATCCGGGTGTTTTCCAGCAAGGGGCGCACCGCCGCCTTTGCCGTGCTGAGCATCTTCTTCATGACCGGCCTCGCCTTTGCCAGCGTGCCGCTGTACCGCCTGTTCTGCCAGGTGACTGGCTTTGCCGGCACGACGCAGCGCGGCGCGGCGGCGCCGGGCGCGGTGAACGCGCAGATGAAGGTCGATTTCGACGCCAACACCAACACCCGCCTGCCGTGGCGCTTCTCCGCCGAGCAATCGAGCCAGACGGTGGCGGTCGGCGCCCGCAGCATGGCCTTCTTCAACGCGACGAATCGCGCGGCGACCGACATCACCGGGACGGCGACGTTCAACGTGACGCCCGAGCAGGCCGGCAAATATTTCACCAAGATCGAATGTTTCTGCTTCACCCAGCAGACGCTGAAGGCGGGCGAGAGCATGCGCATGCCCGTCATCTATTACGTCGATCCGAAAATCCTTGAGGATCCCGACACGCGGGATATCGAGACGATCACGCTCAGCTACACGTTTTACCCGGTAGATTCCGACAAGGCGGCGAGTTAAGCGGACGAAAATTCGAGTTTCTATAGGGGAAGAGCCCGATGGCCGGCGCCAAGAACCACGACTACCATATTCTGCCTCCCGATCCTTGGCCCATGATCAGCTCCTTTTCGGCGCTGGCGATGGCCTCCGGCGCCATCATGTGGATGCACGGCGGGCACGTGGGCAAGCCGAACGGCGGCGGGTTCCTGTTCTTCGCCGGCCTGGCGGCGGTGCTGTTCTCGATGTTCTGCTGGTGGCGCAACGTCATCAAGGAAGCGCATGCGGGCGATCACACGCCGGTGGTGCAGCTGCATTTCCGCTATGGCATGATCCTGTTCATCGCTTCCGAAGTGATGTTCTTCGTGGGCTGGTTCTGGGCCTATTTCGACTTCGCCCTCTTCCCCGATGCGATTGCCTTCGTCGACGGCGCGGTCGAGCGGGCGAGCGAAACGGCGGCGATCGCGGCGCAGTGGCCGCCCAAGGGCCTCGAAGTCATCAACGCCTTCGAACTGCCGCTGCTCAACACGCTGATCCTGCTGACCTCGGGCACCACCGTGACCTGGGCGCACCATGCGCTGATTCACGATCAGCGTGGCGGCGAGAAGCGCGGCCTGTGGGGCATGATCGGCGTGGGCGATCGCGATGGCGTGCTGAAGGGCCTGTGGCTGACGGTCGTTCTCGGCCTGATCTTCAGCTTCATCCAGGCCTATGAATACATGCACGCGCCATTCCCGTTCAAGGGCATCAACTATGGCGCGTCCTTCTTCATGGCGACCGGCTTCCACGGTTTCCACGTGATCGTTGGGACGATCTTCCTGATCGTCTGCCTGATCCGCGCCTATAAGGGGGACTTCACGCCCAAGCAGCATTTCGGCTTCGAAGCGGCAGCCTGGTACTGGCACTTCGTTGACGTCGTGTGGCTGTTCCTGTTCGTCTCCATCTACATCTGGGGCGGCTGGGGCGCGCCGGTCCACGGCGGCTGATCGAAGTGACTGACGAGACGGGCGCGGCTCTCCACAAGGGGGAGCCGCGCCCTTTCGATTGCGGGGTAAAGGGTTTGTGCCCGCGCTGCGGCGCCCCCGACCTGTTTGCCGGGTTGATCCGGTTCGCCGACCGATGCCGCGCCTGCGGGCTCGACATCGCGGCCTTCAATGTCGGCGACGGGCCGGCCGCGTTCCTGACGCTCATCCTCGGCACGCTGGTGACGATCGGTGCCATTGCTTTGGAGCTGAGCGTCTCGCCCCCTCTGTGGCTTCAGATGCTGATCTGGACACCGGTGACGCTGGGCGGCGTGCTGCTGAGCCTGCGCATCGCGAAGGGCTGGCTGCTCGCGCTGGAATATCGCAACCGCGCCGCGGAAGGCCGGATCCGCCGATGAAGCGCATTCCCGTTCTGCCGACGATCCTGGTGGTCGTGGCCGTGGCCGTGATGATCACGTTGGGGCTGTGGCAGGGGCTGGTGCGCCTGCCCGAGAAGGAAGCGCAGCTGGCGCAGCTTGCCGCCAATCCGGCGCAGCCGCCGGTCGCCTTTCCGAGGGCACCGGACGATCGCCTGCTGTTCCGCCGCAGCGCGGCCCTGTGCCGCGAAGTGAACGGGATCAGCCGGGCCGGGGCGGGCAGCGCTGGCTATCGCCTGATCGCCGAATGCCGGACGGACGCGGGCGGACGGGCGATCAAGGTGCAGCTTGGCACGACGCGCGATCCGTTCAAGGAAGTGCGCTGGACGGGCGGCGCGGTGCGCGGCTGGATCAGCCACGCGCCGGATGCGACGCCGATGATCTCCCGCCTGTTCCGCCGCGTGCCGCAGGAAATGCTGCTGGTGGCTGACACGCCGGCGGCGGGGCTGGCGGCCAATACGCGGCCCGATGTCGGCCTCGTGCCGAACAATCACCTGGCCTATGCCGGGCAATGGCTGTTTTTCGCGGGGCTGGCCGGCGTGATCTATGTCGTGGCGCTGCGGCGGCGAATGGGGCGTTGAAGGCGCTTATTCTTGAAGAGGCCGTGCTGTAGCGCGGGGGAGCGCTTTCGACACGGGGGAACATGCTCGACGCGAAGGGGAGTGGGCCGGCGACCTCCTTTTATTTTGACTTCACCTCAGGGTCGAGGCGCTGGCCCAAGTACTGCGACAGTAAACACCGCGCGCCGCCCTCCACCCGTATCTTGTGTGAGGCCTTTGCGAAACTCTCTGGCTGCCACAGGAGCTGCGTCATCCCAGTCTTGTGCCGGGATCCAGTGGCCCGCGAACTGAACGGCGGGTGTGTTTGCGGCACCCTGGATGCCGGGACAAGCCCGGCATGACGAAGTGGGTGGTGCGAAGCTTGCGCGCGTCGTCCGGGGAGCTCGCCACCTGAGCGCTCTACATCCCCGCAGGCGTGCTTTGCGTGCCGGGTGCAAATGGAAGAGCGGTGTTGCTGCCTCGGCGTGATGCCCCGGCCTTCGACCTGGAGGCGCATCGGGGTGATCGAGCCGGCTTTCCCGCGCGATCAAGGCCGGCTTTGGCGCGCGATAGCCAGGCGTGGTTGTATCCGGCGGGCGGCGCAGCTAACCGGCACGTCCATGCGCTATATCAGCACCCGTGGAGCCGCCCCGACCCTCGATTTTCGCGGCGCGACGCTGACCGGGCTCGCGTCGGAC
This sequence comes from Sphingomonas sp. CCH5-D11, assembly GCF_001557395.1. Classification (NCBI taxonomy): domain Bacteria; kingdom Pseudomonadati; phylum Pseudomonadota; class Alphaproteobacteria; order Sphingomonadales; family Sphingomonadaceae; genus Sphingomonas; species Sphingomonas sp. CCH5-D11. Next base: position 30,969 of record NZ_LSKH01000151.1, read on the forward strand.
GGCGGGCTCTATGTGCCGGAGACGTGGCCGACGCTGTCGCGTGACGAGATCGCTGGCATGGCCGGCCTGTCCTATGTCGACACGGCGGTGGCGGTGATGGCGCCGTTCGTGGGCGAGGCGCTGAGCCGTGAGGAGCTGCGCGCGCTGTGTGAGCAGGCGTACGGGCGGTTCGCGCATGCCGCCGTCACGCCGCTGAAGCAGCTCGATCATGATCAATGGCTGCTGGAATTGTTCCATGGCCCGACGCTGGCGTTCAAGGACGTGGCGCTGCAGCTGCTGGGCCTGCTGTTCGAACGGTTCCTGACCGGCGACAGTGAGGGGCCGCTGACGATCGTCGGTGCGACCAGCGGCGACACCGGCTCCGCCGCGATCGATGCGGTGGCGGGCCGCGCGAACATCGACATCTTCATGCTCCATCCCGCCGGGCGGGTGAGCGAGGTGCAGCGGCGGCAGATGACGACGGTGCGCGCGCCGAACGTCCACAATATCGCAATCCGCGGCGATTTCGACACGGCGCAGGCGCTGGTGAAGGCGATGTTCAACGATGCGGCATTCTCGCGCCGTTTCCGCCTGAGCGCGGTGAACTCCATCAACTGGGCCCGCCTGATGGCGCAGGTGGTGTATTATTTCTACGCCGCCGTCCGGCTGGGCGCACCGGAGCGCGAGATCGCGTTCAGCGTGCCGACCGGCAATTTCGGTGACGTGTTCGCCGGCTATGTCGCGGCCAAGATGGGGCTACCGGTAGCGCGGCTGGTGGTCGCCACCAACGTCAACGACATCCTTCATCGTGCGCTATCCGCCGGGGATTATTCCTCGGCTGAGGTCGTGCCGACCGCCACCCCGTCGATGGACATTCAGGTGTCTTCCAACTTCGAGCGGCTGCTGTTCGACCTTGGCGGGCGTGACGGCGTGGCGCTGGCGGGGCAGATGAGCGGATTCGAGGCGAGCAAGGCGATGCGGCTGACGGAAGCGCAGCACAGCGGCGCGGCGACTCACCTGATCAGCGCCAGCGTCGATGGCGATGGCATGGCCGGCGCGATGCGCTGGGCGCACGAACATGCCAATGAGACGATCGATCCGCACACGGCGATCGCGCTGGCCGCGGCGCGGCGGCAGAAGCTGGACGTGCCGATGGTGACGCTGGCGACGGCGCACCCGGCGAAATTTCCGGAAGCGGTGGAGCGTGCGACGGGCCTCAGCCCCTCGTTGCCGTCGCGCGTCGGCGACCTGTTCGAGCGCGAGGAAGCGTTCGACACATTGGACGCTACCTTTGCGGCGGTAAGTGACTATATCGCCGGGCGCGCCACGCCCCGGAGCTAGCGCTTAACTCTCACCCGTTCGTCCCAAGCTTGTCGAAGGCGCGTCACACACGGCACCGATTGGGGCACGTGCTTCGACAAGCTCAGCACCGACGGGGATTGTGACGCCGTCCCGATTTTTCACTAGAGACCTGACATGCCATCCCCCCGCCGTACCTTTGCGATCATCTCGCACCCTGACGCCGGCAAGACGACGCTGACTGAGAAGCTGCTGTACGTCGGCGGCGCGATCCACCTGGCGGGCGAGGTGAAGGCGCGTGGGGCAAACCGGCGTGCCCGATCCGACTGGATGAAGATCGAGCAACAGCGCGGCATCTCCGTCACGTCCTCCGTGATGACGTTCGAGAAGGACGGCGTGTTCTTCAACCTGCTCGATACGCCGGGCCACGAGGATTTCAGCGAGGACACGTACCGCACGCTGACCGCGGTCGATTCCGCCGTCATGGTGATCGACGCGGCCCGCGGCATCGAGGCGCAGACGCGCAAGCTGTTCGAGGTGTGCCGACTGCGCAACGTGCCGATCATCACCTTTGTCAACAAGGTGGACCGCGAGGGGCGCTCTCCGTTCGAGCTGCTGGACGAGATCGCCGACGTGCTGGCGCTGGACGTGTGCCCGATGAGCTGGCCGGTGGGCATGGGCGGCACGTTCGAGGGCATATTGGATCTCAAGACCAATCGCATCAGCCGCCCCGATGGCGACAGCCGCACCTTCCAGGGTCGGACCGAGGAAGCGCCCGCGCTGCCGGAGCAGGTCGCCGAGGAGATCGAGCTCGCGCAGGCCGGCTATGCCGCGTTCGATGGTGAAGCCTATCGCGCCGGCGACCTGACGCCGGTCTATTTCGGGTCGGCGCTGAAGGATTTCGGCCCGGCGGAGCTGATCGCGGCGCTGGCCGCTTATGCGCCGCCGCCGCGCCCGCAGCCGGCCGAGCCGGCGCCCGTCGATCCGGGCGAGAAGGACGTGACCGGCTTCGTCTTCAAGGTGCAGGCGAACATGGATCCGCAGCATCGCGACCGGATCGCGTTCATGCGGCTGTGCTCGGGCACGTTCAAGCGCGGCATGAAGCTGACGCCGACCGGACACGGCAAACCGATCGCGGTGCATTCGCCGATCCTTTTCTTCGCGCAGGACCGCGAGATCGCCGACGAGGCGTTTCCGGGCGACATCATCGGCATCCCCAATCACGGTACGTTGCGGGTCGGCGATACGCTGAGCGAGCGGCCCGGGGTGCGGATTACTGGCCTGCCGAACTTCGCGCCGGAGATCCTGCGGCGCGTGGCGCTGAAGGATCCGACCAAGACGAAGCAGCTGCGCAAGGCGCTGGACGATCTGTCCGAAGAAGGCGTGATCCAGGTGTTCTATCCGGAGATCGGGTCGAACTGGATCATCGGCGTGGTCGGGCAGCTGCAGCTCGACGTTCTGCTGTCGCGGCTGGAGGCGGAATATAAGGTGGGCGCGAATCTGGAGGCGTCGCCGTTCGACACCGCGCGCTGGATTTCCGCGGAGGACCCCGCGGCGCTGAAGGACTTCATGGACCTGAACCGTGGCGCGCTGGCCAAGGATCGCGACGGCAACCCGGTGTTCCTCGCCAAGAGCGCGTGGGAAGTGGGCTATATCGCCGATCGCTATTCCAAGGTGCGGTTCGCGGCGACGCGCGAGCGGTGATCAGTCCACTGCCGTCATTCCCGCGGAGGCGGGAATCCAGACGCGCATGTCTTCGCAAGAGTCGCCACGCTAGCGTTTATGGATCCCCGCCTTCGCGGGGATGACGATGATGGATGGGATAGGGTAGGAGGTCCCATGGCCGAACGCTTTGAACGACATCGCCAGCCCTGGCGCCCGGACGAGATCCAGAAGCTGCACACGCTCGCCAAGAAAGGCATGGCGCTGAAGGCGATTGCCAAGGCGCTGACCCGAAGCGAGGAATCGGTGAAGGAGCAGGCGAAGAAGGACGGGCTGTCGATCGCCAAGCTGCACTAGGCTGTATCGCCATTCCGTCCATACCGGCCTGAGCGACATGCCGGCAGAGCCTGAAGGCCCCTCCCATGACCGACTATGACGCAATCGTGCTGGGCGCCGGCGCGGCGGGGCTGATGTGCGCCGCCGTGGCGGGGCAGCGCGGGCGGCGCGTGCTGGTGATCGATCATGCCGAAAGGGCCGGCAAGAAGATCCTGATCTCCGGCGGCGGCCGGTGCAATTTCACCAACATCGGCACCGCGCCCGACAGGTTCCTGTCGGCCAATCCGCATTTCGCGCGCTCCGCGCTCGCCCGGTACACGCCGGCGGACTTCCTGGCGCTGGTCGAGCGCTACGGCATCGCCTGGCATGAGAAGACGCTGGGGCAGTTGTTCTGCGATGGCTCTGCGCGGCAGATCGTCGCCATGCTGCTGGACGAATGCGACCAGGGGCATGTCGATATCGCGCTGGGGCAGGCGATCGGTGCGGTCGATCACGCCGACGGGCGGTTTCGCGTGACCTATGGCGGCCGGGAAGCCAGCGCCGCGGCGCTGGTGATCGCGACGGGCGGGCCTTCGATCCCCAAGATGGGGGCAACCGGCTTCGCTTACGATCTGGCACGGCGCTTCGGGCTTAAAGTGGTGGAGCCGCGGCCGGCGCTGGTGCCGCTGACGCTCAGCGGGGAGGATCCGTTCCGCGCTCTGGCGGGGGTCGCGACCGAGGTGGTAGCCCGCAGCAACAAGGCGCAGTTTCGCGAGGCGATGCTGTTCACGCATCGCGGGCTTTCCGGGCCGGCGGTGCTGCAGGTGTCCTCATACTGGCGGCATGGCGAGCCGATCACGGTGGATCTGCTGCCGGGGCATGACGAGGGGTGGCTACGCGCCGCCAAGCGCGCGACGCCGCGTGCGGGGGTGACGAAGCTGCTGGCGGGCGCGATGCCGCAGCGGCTGGCCGACGCGCTGGCGCAGCAACTGGGCGTCGGCGGCGAGCTGGCGAACCTGCCCGATGCGAAGCTCGCCGCCGCGGAGCAGCGGCTGGCGGCGTGGCGCTTCGAGCCGAACGGCAGCGAGGGATTCGGCAAGGCCGAGGTGACGGTCGGCGGGGTATCCACCGCGGACCTGTCGTCGCAGACGATGGAGGCGCGGCGAGTGCCGGGGCTGCACGTGATCGGCGAGGCGG
>NZ_LSKH01000152.1:0-557 GCF_001557395.1 Sphingomonas sp. CCH5-D11
CTCATGGCGCACGGCTTTCTTGCCCATGCGCGCTGCTGGGCGTTTATCGCGCCGTTGCTCGCCGCGGACTACCATGTGGTCGCCTATGATCTTGCGGGCATGGGCGACAGCGACGCGCGCGTGGGGATCGATGGTGACGGCCGCGGGCGCGAGATGATCGCGGTGGCGGAGGCGACTGGGCTATTCGACGGTGCTGAGCCGCCCGTGATCATCGGTCATAGCTTCGGCGCGGGAGTCGCGGTGACCGCGATGACGATCGCGGCCGAACGGTTCGCGGGCGCGATCATCTGCGACCTGATGATCATGCGGCCGGAGGCGCTTGCCGCCTACTGGCGTGGCGGACGCGGCAGCCCCGGCTCGGGCGACCCGAACAAGCCCGCCAGCCGGTATCCCGACTACCCGACCGCACGCGCGCGCTACGTGCTCGCGCCGCCACAGCCCGCGGGTGAGCCGTTCCTGATGGACTACATGGCCTATCATTCGCTCCGGCGGGACGGGGACGCGTGGACGTGGAAGTTCTCGCCCGCGGTGTTCGCGCGCGGCAACTCGGCGGACGA